>JASFVZ010000317.1:0-3893 GCA_050049565.1 Chromatiaceae bacterium
GCGATCATGGGTTATTTACCATGAAAGATATCCGCACCACGGTGTTCCCAACAATTAAACCTGTCGGGCTGGCTGCGTCGGGCGATTCTCCGTCTGGTGCAACAGCCGTGAGCCGAATGGCCGCCCGAGAATGTGGTGTAGAGCCTTCGGCGAAATTGCCGCCAGCCCTCATTCCCACCTCTGCAACTCCGCAGAATCCGCAGAGAAACTGCGGCGGGCAACACTTCTGGCCGAACCTTTTCCTGGGGCGGTGGCTCAGGAGATTAGCCTTCAAAAAGTTCGAGAAATGAATGCATTAGGTTTCGGGCAAAACCAAAGAGGCGAGCAAATCAGCAGGTCAGGTTTGCTCTGGGGTCGGGAGTGTGTCGCTTCGATTTTCGGTGGTTAGGCTTGGACTTGCGGTGCGAATGCGTGATTATCGCTCGACAGCCTCGCCACCATTTTTTGTGCCTCTTCATCGCCCGCCAAGTAAAAGATGCTGACATCAAGCGGTACCTGGCCGTACGCATCGCTGAGATCGATCATTGCCCCTGAGGCAAGGTCTTTTTGGCACATCGAATGCGGCAACCATCCAACGCCTTGACCGTATTGAACGAGTTTACGAACCCCCACTGTAAATGCCGTTTCAACAGATACGTGCGCGCCATCAGCCAACAGTGCAGTTTCTAAACCATCGCGATGAAGAAGCCTGCCGAAATGACTCTCGGCGGGATACGTAATCAAGGGGAAACGGTCGTTCGGTCGATTGTCGGGGCCGAGTTTGTAGCGTAAATGCCCCCCGCAGAGTGGAATCAATGTGTCTCGCATCCATATATGCCGACCTATCGATTCATCGAACGGAAGTGGGGGTAATCCTCGCGCTTCATACACCAGCAAGTAATCAGCCTCGCCACGAACAAAGAGGGATATGCACTCTTCCCGGTTTGAAGTTCGCAGGCGTGCTGTGATTGTCTGATCAGTCAGATGAAACGACTCAAGCACTTTCGGGAAGACGGTTATAGCCAGTGCGTGTTGCACCGAAAAGACAAGGTCTCGCTCGTTCGGTGATCCACTGCGTAGAACGGCTCTCAGCGATTCAATGCGATCAATCGTTGCCCGAATTTCTTCGGAACGCGTCGCCAGGCGCGGATGCACGTCAATACGATTAGCCGTCCGGTTGAGCAACGGTATGCCTACCCAGTCCTCGAAAGCGCGAATCCTTCGCGAAAAGGCCGGTTGGGTCAGGTTTCGCCTTTCGGCCGCCGCGCTGAGACTGCCTTCCTCGAGAAGTACTAGAACGTCTTGAAGCAGTCGGGTGTCCATCGCTCAGTCATACTTTTTCGTTGGCTAGGCGAACATAACTGCAGTTTACAAGGCCTGTAAATCGGCGGATAACGCCAAAAACCTAGTCATGGAGGCGGTTTACGCATGGTCGATGTAACTAATTCATCAACTACTCATACACTTGCTAAGGATCGCTGTGCGGCTGTTCAGCGCAAGCTGGATACGTTCCCGCGCGTTCGCCTGGCGCATCTGCCAACCCCGTTGGAGCCGTTGGATCGTTTGAGCGCGCACCTCGGCGGCCCCCGTTTCTGGGTAAAGCGCGACGATTGCACCGGCCTGTCGACCGGTGGAAACAAGACTCGAAAGCTGGAATTTCTGATGGCCGAGGCGCAGCAGCTCGACTCCGACTGCGTCATTACGCAAGGGGCCACGCAGTCGAACCATGCCCGACAGACAGCGGCTGCGGCTGCGCGGCTCGGTCTCGAGTGTTTCATCCTGCTAGAGGACCGGACCGGCTACACCGATCCCGACTACGTCGACAATGGCAATGTCCTGCTCGACCGTCTGCACGGGGCATCGATAGACCGTCGACCCGGAGGGGCCGACATGCAGGCAGAGATGGAGGCGCTTGCCGAAACGCTACGTGCCGACGGTCGGCGGCCTTACGTCATGCCCGGCGGCGGTTCAACGCCCGTCGGCGCGCTCGGCTACGTCGACTGTGCACTGGAGCTTGTCACGCAGGCCGGCGACATGGGCCTGAAGATCGATGCGCTCGTACACGCGACCGGAAGCGCAGGAACGCAGGCTGGCCTTGTCGCAGGCCTCGCGGCTATCGAGTCCGATATCGACCTGCTTGGTATCGGTGTCCGTGCGCCGCGTGAGCGGCAGGAAGCCATGGTGTTCGAGTTGGCCAAACGCACGGTGGACCATCTCGGTGCCGGATCCCAAGTGGACCGAGATCGCGTGCGTGCCAATTGCGACTACGTTGGCGACGGCTACGGCCTGCCGACCGACGCGATGCGCGAGGCCGTCCTGCTGGCGGCGCGACTGGAGGGCCTTTTGTTCGACCCCGTCTATTCTGGAAAGGGACTATCTGGCCTGATCGATCTCGTACGCAAAGGGCAGTTTGCCGACGCACAAAACGTCGTGTTCCTGCATACCGGCGGGAGTGCCTCGCTGTTCGGCTACCCCGCCCACTTCTGACTGAACGCTGTAGAACCCATCCAAAGGAGACAACCATGAAATTGGCAACCCAACTGTTTGCGGCGGGCCTCGCCGCCATTGTGATGACCACGGGCGTCCAAGCGAAAGATCTGAGTGGCCGCCTCGGACAAATATCTGAACGGGGAACCATCGTTTTGGGTCACCGTGAGAGCTCCGTTCCTTTCGCCTATCTTGACGAAAACCAACAGCCGATCGGCTACAGCTTGGATCTTTGTATGAAGATCGTCGAAGAAGTCGAGAAGACGGTCGGTAAGGATCTCGAGGTCAAGTTCGTGCCGGTCAATCCGAAGACGCGCATCGCGTTGATGGCGAACGGCACTATTGACCTGGAATGCGGGTCGACCACCAATAATCTGACTCGGCAAGAGCAGGTCGAATACCTGCCGGTTACCTTTATCACCGGGACCAAGCTTCTGGCGCGCAAGGATTCCGGTGTCAAGTCCATCGACGACCTCGACGGCAAGTCAATTGCGCTGGCACAAGGCACGACCAACGAACGGGTGATCAAGGCAGCAGTCGAAAAGAAGGGTCTCGATGTCAAGATTCTACCGGTGCGCGACCATGCCGAAGGAATGCTGTCGCTGGAAACCGACCGGGTGGATGCCTATTCCACTGACCATATCCTGCTCTATGGCTTGATCGCGAAATCGCGCTCGCCGGAAGATTTCGCCGTGGTTGGAGACTTTCTCTCCTACGACCCCTATGCACTGATGATTCCGCGTAACGAGAGCGCTTACGAGCTGGTTGGCAAGCGCGCGCTGGCCCAAGTGTTCCGCAGTGGTGAGATCGATGCGATCTACGAAAAGTGGTTCGGCCCGCTCGGCGTCGAGCAGACCGATCTTCTGAGGGCGGCATTCCAGATCCAAGCACTGCCTGAGTAAGCCAGGATGTCGCGGGAAGGCTGTCCCCTCCCGCGATATCGTCCCGCCGATATGCCACCGGAAGCGTAGCGATGGATTACAACTGGAACTGGGGTGTTCTCTTTCAGGACCCGTTCTTCGACTGGCTGGTCCTCGGTGTTCAGTGGACCTTCGCCGTCGCGTTGGCCGCATGGCTCATTGCACTGACGGTCGGCATTATCGTCGGTGTCGGTCGCACGCTGCCGATTCGCGCGGTCGCTGCCATTTGCACGGGCTATGTCGAACTCTTCCGGAATGTGCCGTTGCTGGTGCAGATGTTTCTTTGGTACTTCGTCGTTCCGGAGTTGGTGCCGGACGACGTCGGACGCTGGATGAAGAGGGATATGCCGAACCCAGAGTATGTGACCGCCGTCATCGCTTTGGGCCTGTACACCGCCAGCCGCGTTGCCGAGCAGGTTCGTGCCGGCATCCAGTCAATCGGGAAAGGCCTGACCAGTGCGGCGTACGCTAATGGATTCTCGACGGCGCAGACCTATCGTTACGTCC
>JASFVZ010000318.1:0-3892 GCA_050049565.1 Chromatiaceae bacterium
GTATACGTTAATAGCGTATCGAGGGTTCGAATCCCTCCCTCTCCGCCATTAGTATCCAGAAAATCCATCAATAACAGACGTCTAGCTACTCAGCACGGCGTCCTCTCCACAGTTCACTCCACGTTCTGGCGGCGGTTGAATCGCCCCTTAGGAACGTCAAGCACGAGTTTCATCGAGCGCCTTTTTCCCGCCTTGAGCGATCGCTTTCTTCATCGTGTCGGCAGGTGAACTGACGCCACTTCCGATTCAGAGCTACTTGCTTGCGAGGGAGCGCGTCTCCGATACGAGCGAAGTGCTTGAGAGCTCATCGGCTGGGTAGTGCAACTCTAGGCGTCACGCCAAGAATGAAAGCGCAATGGTCCGGAATCAACACTGAACCGACAAAACCACCGCAGTTGGTTTCTCACCATAAGCTGTGAAAGCGGACATCACAGTTCCGAGCAAATTTGGACGCCCACGATCACTGGCAGCAGATCGGACCGCTTCACCTCTGGGCGGCAAATCGCTCGTTTGCGCCAGCCCAGAGCGCGGCGCAAAATTCTGAATATCGAACCGAATCAAGCTTGATTCGACGCGGGCTAAGGCTGGGCGCCGCTGACACGCTGCGGCGTATAACGTACCGATTGGCGTCACGGGCGCCGCCGACGCAGGGGATCATTATGCGAGCTCGAGTCAGGGCCGACTTTTCCGTTTGGTTGCTATTGGCTCTTTGCGCCTTGGTCGGGACGCCGGCCATGGCGCAGCAAACCGAAGATGTGCTGAGCTTCGAAGAGCGGGCGACCGTTCTCGATACCGAGATCCAGGCCTTCTTAAAAGATGCTAAGGAATTCAGAACTCGCGCCGAGGCCGCTGAACGCAGCTTCGCTCGCATCCTCACGCGGCGATCGGAAGACGCCTTTCTGGTCGCGATCGGGAAAGTGCATGACCTTGGTCGCCTAGTTATCGGTCGCGAAGCGAAAGGGCAAGACCCAGGTCCGTGGCGCGACCGCACAACGGAGTTGTTGGTGGGCGTGCAGAGCTGGATACAGGGCTATCTGGAGGGAGTCCTGTCCAGGAAGGATCAGGACGCGACACCGGACGAAACCGACCCAGCAAAGCTCGCGGCACTCGAGGATCGTCAGGCGGAACTCTGGGCGCGCGTTCTGAGGCTTCTTGATTCGTCGATTACGACCAAGATGTTGGCAAAGGAGTTCGGGATCGACGTCGAAGATCAGCAAGCTTTTGTCGAACGATCGCTGACCGAAGCCGTCCAGTTTCTGTCCCTGTCTCTCGAGGGAACGCTGGATCAGGTCGATCGCATCAAGAAACAGCTCGCTGTGCTGCCCGATGATGCTGATGTGATGGTCAAACAGCGAATCGCAGACGTAAAGGTAAGACGTCTCGCCGGCAACCTTGCCGCCGCGAGTGACATGCTGGATAGGATGGGTCTCAAGGACGCCCACTACAGGCAACAGCTTATCGAGGTCACGGGCGCCATCACGACGGACATTCTCGACTGGGAGGTACTACAGGGATTAGTGTCAAGGTGGCTTGAGCGTCTCGGCAACTGGCTGATCGACAACCTGCCCCAGCTGCTCTTCAACCTGCTGTTGTTCCTGCTGGTGATCTGGATTGCCGTCGCGGTCTCGCGGCTGACTCGCCGGTTGATTGCCGAAGGCCTCAAACGCTCAAACCTGAAGATCTCGCGACTCCTCAAGAACATGATCGTCTCGACCGCAAGCGGCCTCGTGCTCCTTCTCGGCGTCCTTTTTGGTCTTGCCCAGCTGGGCATCTCGGTCGGACCGCTGCTCGCCGGCCTGGGTATCGCCGGCTTCATCGTCGGCTTCGCTTTGCAAGACACACTAGGCAACTTCGCTGCCGGCATGATGATTCTTTTGTACCGGCCCTATGATGTCGGCGATGTTGTCGAGGCAGGTGGTATTTTCGGAAAGGTCAGTCATATGAGCCTGGTGAACACAACCATCCTCACTTTCGACAACCAGACGCTCATCATGCCCAACAGTAAGATCTGGGGCGATGTCATAAAGAACGTGACCGCCCAAGAGAATCGCCGGGTCGACATGACATTCGGCATCGGCTACGGCGACGACATCCCGAAGGCCGAGAAAGTCCTCACCGAGATAGTGACTGGCCATGACAAGGTGCTTGAGGACCCGGCGCCGGTCGTTCGGCTGAACACGCTGAATGAGTCGTCCGTAGACTTCATCGTTCGACCGTGGGTCAACAAGGACGACTACTGGGACGTGTATTGGGACATCACCCGGGCGGTCAAGATACGTTTCGACGAGGACGGCATTTCAATTCCTTTTCCGCAGCGGGACATCCACCTCTATCGCGGTGAGCAGGAGCCGCTCGCAACGGTCCTCCCAACATTCAACCAACGCGGCGCTATGCAGCAGGACCCGGTCGGCTGGCGTGGCTCGAAGGCATCGGAGGCGCCGGACGCCAACGACGGGGGAACAACGGACTGAAGATCAGCTTTTAACCAGCCTTGGCAGATCCACTTGGGAGCATGTAGGCCTGGGGGGGGCTGGCACTTTCGATTCGTTCGTCGACTGCGTCTCACGAATCGGTTCGAATGCGCATTTTTGGCACCTCAGCCGGCTTATTGTGGCTAGAGAGATGACGTGTCCAGATGTCCGCAATTGACGCGTGTCAGGAAGCTCCATGATACAGCTCAGCCGACGGCTTCTGGCCGGCAAGAGACGGGGCCACTCCCCGAAGCCAATGCCTGAGCGCGATTCTCGGGCATGGGTCAGGAATCAACGCAGAGCCGACAAAAGCGAGAAAACGCGGTTCACGCTCTAATGACCTCGTAACGGATGTCAAAACTCTCGATAAATGCCAACACTTGGCCTTGCTGGGCGGCGACGATTTGCAGGAGGTAGTCGCCAGCCTGCAGCGGATTGAAAAGTTGCTCAAAAGGATCGGCGGCGCGAATTACACAATAGGGCCGGTCCTAATCCTCTACGTCGTCCACGTTGAGCTGGCCGCTCATGCGGCGCTTGATGTGCGACCAGGACATGCCAATAGCCAGGATCAGCGTCACCACCACCAGGGCCAGCCAGGTCAGCGCGCCCCGCGACTCCATGCTGATCACGCCCACGTCAACCAGCCACCAGATGATGGCGCCGAACAGGGCGCCACCCAGGATCACACCCAACCAGCCGATCGCGTCGAAAGTCCATTTGCCGAGCACAATCCATCCAATTAACAGCAGCAAACCTACGATCAGTGCCACCGGCCCGAAGGAGAAGCCCTCCGACGTCAGCCAACCGAAATAGGACCAGACTGTGGGGTTGTAGGTGCCGAACACCAGTACCACCGCCAACACCCAGCGAACCAAGAATGCGCCCGCGTCGAAGGTCGCCGCCATTTCATCGCTCCTGTCAGTCGTCATCGCCAATAGGACAAGCGCCGGATTATAGCCCCGGCTCGCCGACCGGCTAGCATGGCGGGCTGAACTCATTGGACCCTGATGCCAAGCACTGCGATCCAGCTATACAGCACGTGGACCTCGAAAGACACAGGTTTCGGGCGCACGATGATGCTAATGGCGCCCAACCCCATAGGTCGCCCGTCGACGGTCGGCGGCATATCCGTGTAGCGCACCGCATCATCTATCTCTACCACGCGGCATACCGCGTTGCTCGCAGCTGGTCGCGGTAAGGCTCCACAGCAGAATCGGCAGGAGGATATGTGGCGAGACCCGGGAAACGGACGCGATCCGGACCGCGGGCTAGGAATTGACTTGATCCCGCCATATCAGTGTGGATCGCTCTTGGCCGACAAGGGACGGGGCACTCGGCCGAAGTGAAAGCTTGAGGGCAATACTCGGGCATGCGGTAGGAATAAACACCAAGCCGATCTTTCGATCGAATCGATCAGGCGA
>JASFVZ010000046.1:0-8935 GCA_050049565.1 Chromatiaceae bacterium
GCTGTCGACGTCGCCGACGTCGGCCAGGGCCTTCAGTGCAGCGACCACCACATAGTGCCGGTTGACCTCGAAGAACTTGCGCAGCTCAGAGCGCATGTCAGACCGCCCGAAGCCGTCGGTGCCGAGCGTCATGAATGCGCGGTCACCGACAAAGGGGCGGATCTGTTCCGGAAAGCTGCGGATGTAGTCGGTGGCGGCGACCACCGGGCCTTTGTGTTTTTCGAGCACCCGGGTGACATAGGCGGTCCTTGGCCTGTCCATCGGGTGCAGCGTGTTCCAGCGCTCGACATCGACCGCCTCGCGGCGCAATTCGGTGAAGCTGGTCGCACTCCAGACATCGGCGGCCACGTTCCACTCGTCTTCCAGCAGGGCGGCAGCCGCAATCACCTCGCGCAGAATCGTGCCCGAGCCCATCAGCTGCACGCGCTTCTTCTTGCGCGATCCCTGCCGGTACAGATACAGCCCCTTGACGATCCCTTCCTCGACGTCGTCTGGCATCGCCGGCTGTGGGTAGTTCTCGTTCATGACCGTGACGTAATAGAAGACGTTGTGCTGCTCTTCGTACATCTGCTTCATCCCGTGGTGCAGGATCACCGCCAGTTCGTAGGCGAACGTCGGGTCGTAGGCGCGGCAGTTCGGGATGAACGCCGCCTGCAGGTGGCTGTGTCCGTCCTGGTGCTGCAGCCCTTCACCCGCAAGCGTCGTGCGGCCGGCGGTGCCACCCATCAGGAAACCCCGCGCCTGCATGTCGCCGGCGGCCCAGGCCAGGTCACCGACCCGCTGGAAACCGAACATCGAGTAATAGATGTAGAACGGGATCATCGAGACCCCGTTGTTGCTGTAGGACGTGGCGGCGGCCATCCACGACGACATCGCACCGGCCTCATTGATCCCTTCCTGCAGAATCTGACCCTGCTTGTCTTCGCGGTAGTACATCACCTGGTCTGAATCGACCGGCTTGTACAGCTGGCCGAGCGAGGAATAGATGCCGAGCTGCCTGAACATGCCTTCCATGCCGAAGGTTCGTGCCTCGTCCGGCACGATCGGCACCACGAACTTGCCGACGCCCTTGTCGCGGGTCAGGCTGGTCAGGAAGCGCACGAAGGCCATCGTGGTCGACATCTCGCGATCACCGCTGCCATCGAGCAGCGCCTTGAAGATGTCCAGTGGCGGAATCGTCAGCGGGTTGCCCTTGGCACGGCGGCTGGGCAGATAGCCGCCAAGCGCGGCCCGCCGCTCATGCAGGTAGTTCATCTCGGGGCTGTCGGCCGGCGGCTTGAAATACGGGGCGGAGCTTATCTGGTCATCCGGGATCGGGATGTTGAAGCGATCACGGAAGGCACGCAGCGCCTCTTCGCCCATCTTCTTCTGCGAGTGGGTGATGTTCTGGCCCTCGCCCGCCTCACCCATGCCATAGCCCTTGACGGTCTTGGCCAGGATCACGGTCGGTTGGCCCTTGTGACGCGTGGCTGCGGCATAGGCCGCGTGGATCTTGATCGGGTCGTGCCCGCCGCGATTGAGGCGCCAGATATCCTCGTCCGACATGTTGGCGACCATCGCCGCCAGCTCTGGATACCGGCCGAAGAAATGCTCGCGCACGAACGCGCCGCCGTGCGCCTTGTACGACTGGTAGTCACCGTCGACGCACTCTTCCATGCGTTTGAGCAACAGCCCATCCTTATCCCGGGCGAGCAGCGGATCCCAATAGCCGCCCCAGATCACCTTGATGACGTTCCAGCCGGCACCACGGAAAACGGCCTCGAGCTCCTGGATGATCTTGCCGTTGCCCCGCACCGGACCGTCGAGACGCTGCAGGTTGCAGTTGACGACGAACACCAGGTTGTCGAGACGTTCACGGGCCGCCAACGAGATCGCACCGAGCGACTCCGGTTCGTCCATCTCGCCGTCGCCCATGTAGGCCCACACCTTGCGATCGCCGGCGTTGGCCAGGCCGCGGTCGTGCAGGTAGCGCATGAAACGCGCCTGATAGATCGCCATCAGCGGACCGAGCCCCATCGAGACGGTCGGGAACTGCCAGAAGTTCGGCATCAACCAGGGGTGCGGGTATGACGACAGACCTTCGCCGTCGACCTCCTGGCGGAAGTTGTTGAGCTGCTCCTCGCTGATTCGCCCCTCCAGAAACGCACGGGCGTAGATGCCCGGCGCCGAGTGGCCCTGGAAGAACACCAGGTCGCCTTCCTGGTTGTCATTGCTTGCCCGAAAAAAGTGGTTGAAACCGACATCGAACAGGGTCGCGCTCGACGCAAAGCTCGCAATATGACCACCGAGTTCGGTGGCCTTGCGGTTCGCCTGAACCACCATCGCCATCGCGTTCCAGCGGACGAACGAACGGATCCGCCGCTCCATCGACTGATCCCCGGGAAACGCATCCTGCTTGGTCAGCGGGATGCTGTTCAGATAGGCCGTATTGGCGCTGTAAGGCAGGTACGCCCCTGACCGACGCGCCTTGTCGATCAGTCGTTCCAGCAGGAAATGCGCGCGCTCGGGCCCTTCGTGCTCGAGAACGCCGTCGAGTGCCTCGAGCCATTCCTGGGTTTCCTGCGGGTCGAGATCGGGTCTAACTGCCATGATTGAGCTGTCCGTTGGCCAGGGGTAAGGGCGCGATCGGCGATGCCGGGCGATGGCCGCGAAGTAAAGCAGACCAGCACCAGTTTCGCCAGGCAATTTTTGCGATCGTATAGTTTTCAGCTACTTAGATAATCCAAATCTAGTACGTTTGTCCTATTTTTTTAGGTCGACAAGGGTATTCTCCTGACGTCAGACAGATAACAAAGCGAGGGCCGCATACCGGGCGAGCTTGCCAATGCCGACCAGGACCACGAAGGGCAGCCAGCCGATCCGTAACAGGCCGGCCACCAGGCAGAGGGGATCGCCGACCACCGGCAGCCAGGCCAACAACAGACTGGGCAGCCCCCAGCGACCAAACCACCGTTCGGCGCGTTCCAGGCGCGACGCATCGACGCCGAGCCAGCGATAGAGGTGTAAGGCACGGTTTCCGGCACTGCCCACCAGATAGGTCGCCAGGCTGCCCAGCAGGTTGCCCGCGGTGGCGACCAGCACCAGGGACACCGGGTCCGAACCCTCATCAGTCAGGCGCAGCAGGAGCAGTGCCTCCGAGCTGCCAGGCAACAAGGTCGCCGACAAGAAGGCGCTGAAGAACAGGGTCCAGTCCATCCGGCCAGCATATCGCTCGCCGGTCTGTCTCACCGTCTTTCGCGGCGCGGGTCTCGCGCCCCGGACAGGTTTTGGATCCCGACCAAAAAAAACGCCCAGGGCGGAACACCCTGGGCGTCGAGTTACAGCGTTTTGGCAGCCTGGTCGGTTAGAGCTGTTTGCTCTCGGCAGCGGCCGCGCGACGCTCTTCGAGCGATTGCTTCATCTCGTCCAGCTTCGCCTGCACGGCAGCCTGGCGCTCCGCGGACTCGGCCTCGAACGCGGCACGACGCTCGACGAAGTCCGGCTGTGCCGGCGCCTGCGGTGCCATGGCCGCAAATTCCGGCTTTTGCGGCATCGCCGGCCTGGTCATCTCGGGCATCGCCGGACGCTCAGGCATCTTGAATTCCGGCTGCTGCGGCATCTCGGGCTTCGTCATCTCCGGCATCGCCGGCCGCTCGGGCATCTTGAACTCCGGGCGCTGCGGCATCTCGGGCTTCGCCATCTCCGGCATCATCGGACGCTCGGGCATCTTGAACTCAGGCTGCTGTGGCATCGCCGGACGCTGCGGCATCTCGGGCTTCGCCATCTCCGGCATCGCCGGCCGCTCGGGCATCTTGAACTCAGGCTGCTGCGGCATCGCCGGACGCTGCGGCATCTCGGGCTTCGCCATCTCCGGCATCGCCGGACGCTCGGGCATCTCGAATTCCGGCATCTGCGGCATGCCCGGACGCGCCGGCATGGTGAACTGCGGCATCTGCGGCGCGTTCATCGGATACTGCGGAACGACCTGGCGCTGGGCCTCTTGTGCCGCCTTGATGGCCGCTGCCTGTTGCGCGGCGAACTGCTCGGCGGCCTTGCGCTGGGCCTCGATCGCCTTGGCCTGCTGCTCGGCAGCCGCCTGCTGCTGCTCTTCAGAAAGGACCGGGGCCTGATGCCCGTAACCATAGGGTGCTGCCCAGTAGGGCGCGCTGTAGTTGTAGCCACGACCCCAGCCGTCGGCCGCGCCATAGCCATTGCCGTAGCCGCGCATGTTGCTGCGCGCACGGCCGGACATGTTCATGCTGAAGTCGCCGGCACCGGCGGCATCGCCATAGCCGTCGAACACGCCATTGGTGTAGCCGTTGCCGTACCCGTAGCCGTTGTTGTAACGGTTGTCGTAGCCATTGCCCCAGAAGGCGAACGACGAGGCCGAGGCGGCAGCGATGGCGGCGGCCACGGCGATTTTGGTCATATTGCTCATTGGTTCGATCCCCAAGATTCTTGATGAGTCAGGTGAGTATCGGGTGGCCCACAACCCCATCCCGGATATCGGGCCGACGTGCAGCCCGATACCCGGAATGTGTCGCGCACGTCCCTGTGCGACGGCACATCCGCGATTGAACTAAGGCAGCGCTTAGTTGCTTTCGGCGGCCGGTGCTTCAGGCGCAACCGGAGCGGCCGGCGGAGCGTAGCCATACGGTGCATAACCGTAAGGGCCGCCCCAATAAGGTGCAGAGTAGTTGTAACCACGACCCCAGCCGTCGCCAGCACCGTAGCCGGAACCATAGCCACGCATGTTGGTGTTGCCGCGACCGGACATGTTCATGCTGAAGTCACCGGCGCCGGCGGCATCGCCGAGGAAGTCACCGGTGGTGTTGCCATAGGTGTTCCCGTAGCCGTAGCCGTTGTTGTAGTTCGGACCATAGCCGCCACCCCAAGGGCCGCCACCGTAACCCGGACCACCCCAAAACGCCGAAGCGGAAGCCGAGGCAACAACCAAAGCTGCAGCAGCAGCAAACTTTGCAATTTTCATCGATTCACTCTCCTGAAATGGAACGCTGTACCGTTTGCTTTACTACGCTGAGCCCGCCAGCGGAGTCGAGCTCGGGGGAGAGTATTTTAGTGTTTGCTTATTTTGTCAATTAATATTTTACAGATTTACGACGCACTTGATCGGGATCAAGTGGCCAAGTCCTTGTCTCGGCAGGAAAAAGGCAGCGTGTTTCGGATGACGCCGGTGACCGGCGCGTGGGACCTGAGTGGCAGCGTCAGGGGTTGAGATCACCTTCTTCAGGTGGATTGCCGTCGTGCACAAGGCTTTCGCGCCGCTGGAGGAAGGCGTCCCGGATGAAGGCGTAGGGATCGAGAGCGCCCTGGTCGACCACGCGGCTCGCACTCAAAAGGTCGGCCCGCGTGTCAATAATGTTCAGGCCGCGCAATGCCCAGCGGGTGCCTGAGTCGTCGATATAGGTCATCGGGTCGGTGAACCAGTCCGCAACGAGCCCGACCGTGTCACGGCCCGAGCTCGGCCCGATTAACGGCCACACGATAAACGGCCCGGAACCGAATCCCCAGACGCCCAGTGTCTGCCCGAAGTCCTCCTTGTAACTCGGCAGATTCATATTGCTCGCCACGTCGATCAGCCCGAGGATACCGACGGTCGTATTGATGGCGACACGCCCGACATCACTGAAAGCGCGCCCGATCTTCAGCTGTAGCAGGTTGTTGACGGCGGAGGTCACGTCCCGGAGGTTGTTGAAGAAATTCGTCACACCCTGGTTGGCCGGTCCCGGCATGATGGCGTTGTAGCCTCTCGCCAGTGGCTCGATAAAGGCCTGATCGACGTCCTGGTTGAACTGAAAGACCCCCCGATTGAAAGGCTCGAGGGGATCGCGCGGATCTGCATAGGGACCGGTAGCGCATCCGCCCACTGCGATCGCGCTGGCGAGGGTGCCCGCCAATGCCAGCCGGTACAGCACGGTTCGAAATGGCATTTTTTGTTTCCTTTTCCTTGCGCCAATCCGGCTGCCGGTGATTACATGGCCGCTGTGACGCCGCATTATAGGCAACCGCAAACGTACACGTCATTCCGGCGCTTCCGGCGCGCCCGTTGGACCCTGACCACGCAGCGGCGTTACCTCAAAACCGGACTGGCGCAGCCCCTCGATCAGGCCCCGCGCCCCGCCGAGATGCATCGCGCCGACGGCGATCAGGACGCGTGCGTCATCGAACAGGGGCAGGGCCCTGTCCAGCATCGTCGCATTACGTCGATCGACAAGCGTCTTCTTGACCCAATTTTGTAACGCCAGGGACACCTCGTCGTACTGGGTGCGTACCACCTGTTCGATCTGCGCCACGTCGCCGCTGAGGTAGGCCGCGGTCAGGGCCTCCAGCTGCATCGGCAGCACCTCGGCATTGTTTATCGTCGCGTCGAGCAGCTGCAGTTGCAGGGCATCGGACATGTCATCGAACACGCGGATCTGCTCGCTGGCGGTCTCCAGCCCGACGACGCCAAGCCCCCGCTCGAGCGCTGCAAGGTAGACGGCCGTATCCAGCACCTGATCGCCTGTGAGCGCCGGCATGCCAAGGGTAATGGCGGCTGCCCAGGGTTTGAGGCGATCGATAGCATCAGGCGGCAGACCCCGCACCCGGGCGGCCTCGCTCAGCGCGGCCGACCTCGCCGGTCCGACCCGATCGCTGAGACGCTCGCCTGCCGGCAGCAGGGTCGCCGCGCCGATCGCCAGCATCGCGAGCCCGTCAGGGACTATTTCGATCGCCAGACGATCGACACGCTCGATCAGTGGCATGATGCGTACCAGGTTTGCCATCACGCGCGGGTCATCGCTGTGCATCGTACCGACCAGGTACCCGGCCGTGTCCCCGTCCCGACGCAGCTCGAACACGGGGATTCGCGTTACCTGGGTGACCTCGGCGTGGCCGACCGCATCGAGCAGCATGACCACCAGCAGGGCTACCACCCAGGGCTTCGCGCTCATTCCAGGCATTCGCTATGCTCGGCTGGGTGAACCAGATCCCTGACAAGGCACGGATGGACCGTCGTTTCCGCGGCTACCTGCCGGTCGTGGTCGATGTCGAGACCGCCGGCTTCAACGCGGCGACCGATGCCCTGCTGGAGATCGCCGCGATCGTCATCGACCTGGCGCCCGACGGACGGCTTGAGCCCGGCGAGTCGGTCAGTTGTCATGTCGAACCGTTCGAAGGCGCCAATCTGGATCCCAAGGCCCTCGCGTTCAACGGCATCGATCCGACCCACCCCTTTCGTGATGCCCTGCCGGAACGCGATGCACTCGACCATGTGTTCAAGCCGGTACGGGCGGCGGTCAAGGCGGCGGGTTGCAAGCGGGCGATCCTGGTCGGTCACAACGCGTTCTTCGACCTCGGCTTCATCAATGCCGCGGCGCAGCGCACCGGCTACAAACGCAATCCCTTCCACCCCTTCAGCACCTTCGACACGGTGACGCTCGCCGGCATGGCGTACGGGCAGACCGTGTTGGCCAAGACCGTGGTGGCCGCGGGAATGGACTGGGATGACAGCGAGGCCCATTCGGCGATCTATGACACGCGCATGACCGCGGACCTGTTCTGCGCGATCATCAACCGATGGCAGGACGCCGTTGCCGAACACCCCTGGCTGTGCGGCGACCCGGCGCCGTAGTCTCTCGCCTGGAAGTTGCCGAGAAAAAAGGCGGCCTGCCGCCGCCTCTCGTCCGTCTTGCCCGCCAGACCGGTCAGGCGTTTTCGGTATCTTCGGTCGGCCACTTCTTGGCCGCGTCGGCGACCGCTTTCTGGAGATCGCCCGAATCGTGCATCTCCAGGGTGATGTCGCAGCCGCCGATCAGCTCGCCGTCGATGTAGACCTGCGGGAAAGTCGGCCAGTCGGCGAAACGCGGCAGGTTCTCGAAGATCTCCGGATCCGACAAGACGTTGACGTAGGCGAACCGCTCGCCGCAGTCCTGCAGCGCCGCGGCAGCGCGTGAAGAGAAGCCGCACTGCGGAAACTGCGGCGTGCCCTTCATGTAGATGATGATTGGGTTGTTCTCGACCTGTTCTTTGATCCGATCCAAGACATCCATTGCTGCGTACCTCTCGAGGGCTGGCTGTCGACCGACGTTCAGACCGACCGGCTGAACTCGGACGCTTTGGTTTTTACAGTCGCGAGTCTAGCAAGGTGGACCTGGATAAACCCTTGGCGCAACCGAGGCAATCGGGGTCAGGCCCTGCGTCCGCTTGCCTTGTCGACGCGGCCCGCGG
Organism: Chromatiaceae bacterium; assembly: GCA_050049565.1. Classification (GTDB taxonomy): domain Bacteria; phylum Pseudomonadota; class Gammaproteobacteria; order Chromatiales; family Chromatiaceae; genus Thiosocius. The sequence goes on from JASFVZ010000046.1 coordinate 8,209, forward strand.
GGCGGCAGGGCGTTACAGCACCCACCGCTTGGCCCGATGCCTGTCAGGCACCACCGAGTCCATCGACATGCCGTTGCAGCCAGAACTCGAGCAGCGCGAGATGCCACAGCTTGCTGCCCATGATCCGGGTGTGGTGCATCTCCGGCGCGGCAAGCAGCGTCGCGACATATTGCCTGTCGAATATGCCGCGCTGTCGACAGGCAGTCGATTCGAGGATGTCGCGCATGAAGGCGAGGAATTCACCGCGCACGTACTTCAGTGCCGGCATCGGGAAATAGCCCTTTGGCCGGTCGATGACCGGATCCGGAACGATGCCGCGGGCGATGCGTTTCAGCAGGTGCTTACCGTCAGACTGCAGCTTGAGTGATGGTGGGCAGCCGGCCGCGACCTCGACCAGCTGGTGATCGAGGAACGGGACACGCGCTTCGAGCCCCCATGCCATGGTCATGTTGTCGACCCGCTTGACCGGGTCATCGACGATCAGCGTCGTGACGTCGAGCTTCAACACGGCATCGAGAAACTCGTCGGAAAGGGCGTCATCGAGGCGCGGCCCCACGTAGCTTGCCGTGTGGTCCTCACCCCGGTACGCGGGCGTGACCATCCGCAGGAATTCCTCGTGGTCCCGGTCGAAGTAGTGCCGTCTGAAGCGCTCCAGCCGGGTACCGTTCGTGTCCGCCGCCATCCGCGGATACCAGAAGTAACCGCCGAACACCTCGTCGGCACCCTG
>JASFVZ010000319.1:0-3877 GCA_050049565.1 Chromatiaceae bacterium
CGAGTCCGAGGAACGCGCTGACATCGCCAGCAAAGCTGCCGGAAACCGGTATCGTCTGCGAGATATGCCGCGCCATCGCCACCGGGATCAGGTTGAAACCGCCGACGCTGCGGTTGGTCGGATCGAAGGTGATCCAGCCGGCGCCGGGCACATAGACCTCCGCCCAGGCATGCGTCGAACCGGTACCAGACGAGCCGCGCCTATCGAGATCGGGATCGAAGAGATAACCCGAGACGATGCGCGCGCCGAAACCGAGGCTGCGCACGGCATCGACGAACAACACCGCGAAATCGCGACACGCGCCGCTACGGCGCCGGAGCGTGTCTTCAGGCGACTGTGTGCCTTCGTCCTCCCGCGTCTCATAAGCGATCTGCGCAGCGACGCCAGCGCATATGTCCTTCAGGAGCGACAGCGTGTCCGTTTCCGGACCGGCCACGAAACCTTGCGCCCATTCACGCACCCGCCCGGCACTGTCGAGATAGGCCTGCAGGCGCAGCGCGCCGAGATCGGTCATCTCGTCCTCGCTCAGCAGGAACGGGAAGCGCTGGGCCGAGGCGGCGATGTCGAAGACCGGCCAGCGCTCGCCGTCGAGGGATAACGTCGCGATGCTGTCGATAGCCAGCGTGTCGGACGGTTCTGAGAAGCGGGCGGTCGCCACGCTGTTGCCGGCGACGTCGTGCGCCCAGGTCACAACGGCGGCGGGTTCGATAACCAGCTCGTGCGCGTACAAGCGCAGCACATGGCTCTCGCGCGGCCGCAGCATAAGGCGGTGAGGGCCGAACGCCATCGGGGTGCGAAAGCGATAAAGCGTATGGTGATGGATCGTCAGCACGGACATGGGCTGCCTCCGGGATGGACGGTAACACGAATGCCGTAGCATCGAACCGCCGGTGGGTCAGAGGCCGTCGTACCTCCTCAGGCTTAACCGACCGGCACTGCCTACGCGGTCATCAATGCGCTCGGGCGATCATATCGGGTTCGCAATGATGGTCTGCGTGCGGAAGGATTCCAGGTCCATAAAGGCAGTGACTTACTCGGGAGGCCGCCGCGCCTGACACACGCCAAGAAACAACAAACCCCAGCGAAAAGCCGGGGTTTGTTATCCATCTGACAGACCGCAAAAGAAGTTCTTGAAGTTGGCGGAGGGGGAACTCGAGCCTCGAGCCCTCGAGGCTTTTGCGCTTTCACAGTTTTACAAAGGCAACGTGTCTATCTGGCCTGACTTTTGGGGGGGCTGTTTGCCCATGAGATACGATTTCTCTGGATCGACAAGGAAGCAGCCCTGCATCGCAGTGCGCCCGAGCAGCATCCGGAACTGCATACTGTCCCGATCAGTCAGGGTGATCTCGATCTGCCGCCCTACTCCGCCAATCACGACTTCAGTCGCGATAACGTACCGGTTTTCGCGATGGCCACCCGAATCTGCCACGATTCGCCGGTCGAGTAACTCAGCTTCGCAGATCACCACCTTTTCAGTGTCACGTTGAATTGGATGCACGCCGAACCGGACGATGTCTCTGTTCTCTCGACGTGACGTTTCAACGAAGAAGGCATGAAGGCAGGAGGTCTTCGCCCCGGTATCGACCTTGGCCTTGATACGGGAGATATTCAGCGCAGGCAACGCGACCCACTCCCGCCATCCCAGCGTCTGTAGCGGTTTGTCAGTGTTCATTGTTGTTTAACCGTTTGCCGCGTGACAGTTGCTGTCTTTTGGGCCACTGCATCGCAGTAGCCCAGTCCAAAGCGCACGCAGGACAATTCAAATCTCAAGCACTTCCTCTTCATGGTCTGACTGAAACACCTCAACACCCTCGGCAACGTCTGCCACGTCGTCTTTGAATCGTGCAATGTGATACACCGCATCGCCCTCATGGACCGGTGGTAACTCCAGGCGTCCGATGACGACCCCATCGGTATCGGATGGAATCGGGTGGCGGGTACCGCTGTAGGGATCGTCGATGAACCCCAGCACCTCGCCCTTTTCAACGTGTCCGCCAAGCGCTGCAATGGTGCTGAGCATACCGCTCTCTGTAGCACGCACCCAGCCGCTGCGTCGTGCGACGAACGGTTCGCGTCTCGTGCCACCACGCCGCTTTGACGCCGCCAACATTCCAAGTTCACGCATCACGTTGATGACACCGGCCACGCCCGCGCGTATTGCGATCTCGTCGTAGCGCAACGCCTCGCCAGCTTCGTACAAAAGCATGGGAATTCCATGTTCGCCCGCTGCCGCCCTTAGCGAGCCGTCGCGCAGCGAAGAGTTCAGCAGCACCGGCACACCGAACGCACGCGCCAGACGGAGAGTCTCCGGATCATCCAGGTTGGCCCTGATCTGCGGCAGATTGGTGCGATGAATGGCTCCGGTATGCAGATCGATACCATGGGTACAGCGCCGGACGATTTCGTCCATGAACAGATGCGCCAGGCGTGCTGCGAGGGAGCCGTGGTCCGAACCCGGAAACGACCGGTTGAGGTCGCGCCGGTCCGGCAGGTAACGACTCTGGTGGATCATGCCGTAGGCGTTGACTACGGGTACGGCGATCAGCGTGCCGCGGATCTTGGCCAAGGCTTTGCTGTCGAGCACGCGCCGGATGATCTCGACGCCATTGAGTTCGTCACCGTGCACCGCCGCACTGACGAATAGCGTCGGCCCATCGCGTCGACCATGCACGACATGCACCGGCATGCTTAAACTGGTGTGCGAGCTCAGTTTGGGCATTGGCAGATCGACCAGCACCTGCATTCCAGGGGCTATCTCCTGACCGGCAATGTGAAATCCCTGGCGCATCGTCAACTAGCCCTTGCCACGGGTCTTGGCTATGTTGGATCCCTCCCTGCGCTCCGCCAAACGCTTCTCGATGAATTCGATCTGCATACCCGCAATGTCCTTGCCAGTGGCGTTCTCGATTCCCTCGAGTCCTGGTGAGGAGTTGACCTCCATCACGACCGCGCCATGATTGGAACGCAAAAGGTCCACACCGGCCACGTTCAAGCCCATGGTTCTCGCCGCACGAACCGCCGTGGACCGCTCCTCAGGCGTGATCCGAATCAGGCTCGCACTTCCTCCGCGGTGGAGGTTGGAGCGAAACTCGCCCTCTTTGCCCTGGCGCTTCATTGCGGCTACCACCTTGTCGCCAACGATGAAACAACGGATATCGGCACCGCCCGCTTCCTTGATGTATTCCTGCACCAGGATGTTGGCCTTCAGCCCCATGAAGGCCTCGATGACGCTCTCTGCAGCTTTGTGCGTTTCGGCCAGTACGACGCCGATCCCCTGCGTGCCCTCGAGCAGCTTGATCACCAAAGGCGCACCGCCGACCAACTTGATCAGGTCTTGTACATCATCCGGTTTATGGGCGAAGCCGGTCACCGGCAGACCGATCCCCTTGCGCGAAAGCAGCTGCAGCGAGCGCAGCTTGTCGCGCGAGCGTGATATCGCCACCGACTCGTTCAGCGGAAAGGTGCCCATCATCTCGAACTGCCGCAGCACCGCCGTACCGTAGAAGGTGACCGATGCCCCTATACGCGGGATAACCGCGTCGTACCCGGTCAGCGTCTCGCCCTTGTAGTGCACCCCCGGCCGGCTGGAGGTGATGTTCATGTAGCAGCGCAGGACATCGACGACGCGAACGTCATGGCCACGCGCGGTGGCTGCCTCGACCAGGCGACGGGTCGAGTACAGCTTCGAACTGCGCGACAGGATGGCGATTTTCACAGACGTTTCTCCCTTTGGTTCAGGTGTAGGACTCGGAACGCGCACCCGAAGTCACGCGCCTGTCATGCAATCATGCCACCTCAGCGCCGCCCGATGTCTCGAATGCCACTTCGAACTGCGCCAGGGCACGATAGAGGCGCATCTTCGCCGCGCTGAGACCAA
>JASFVZ010000320.1:0-3876 GCA_050049565.1 Chromatiaceae bacterium
CTTCAGAAACGCCTCGGTCTTGGTCCAGGAATCCCTGTCGGCCGCAGCGTCGTAGCCGAGCGGCATGTCAAATCGCGCGGCGAAACTGTCCGCTTCGGGATTGGTGAAGCTGTGCTTGACGCCCGGGTAGCTCACCACTGAGTAGTCGACACCGGCTTGCGCCATCTCTGCCTTGAATGCCTCGACCTGTTCCGAGGGGATCATCGGGTCGGCTGCGCCGGTGAACACGGCGATCTTCGCCTGCACCGCACCGGCCTGCGCAGGTTGCTCGGTCGCGAGGCTGCCGTGATAGCTGACCACCCCTTGCAGAGGTAGGCCCTTGCGCGCCATGTTGAGGACCTGCGTGCCGCCGAAACAGTAGCCCAGCGCCGCGATCTCGCCGGACGCATACAGCGGATGGTCCTCGAGCACCTTCATCGCGGCCTCGAAGCGCGGCTTGGCGGACGTGCCGACCGCGCTTGCGAACGCCTTGGCGTCTTTCGGGTGATCGGCAGTCTTGCCGTCACCGTACATGTCGACCGCCAAGGCCAGGTAGCCCAACTCCGCGAGCATCCGGGCCCGCTCGCGGGCGTAGTCATTGTGCCCCCACCATTCGTGCACCACGAGCACGCCCGGACGCTTCGCATCGGTGGATGCGTCATAGGCGAGATAGCCCTTGAGTGTCGTCGTCCCGTCGCTGTACGTGACCTCGTCGCCGGTGACGGCCGCGGTCGCTGCCGATAGCGGCATGCTGGCCAGCAGCACCGCCAGCAGTTGCGGCATTCCTGTCGCGCGAATCTGAGTTTTCATCTGCACCTCCGTGGAAAAGCGCTCCGAAGGATAGTGGCCTGTCCATGGCCCTTAACCCGGTTATCTCACCGTGTTTCGTCACGGCGACTGCGCGACCGAAGCCGCTGGTCGCTGGCGGACGCATGGGTCAATGGCGGCCGAACACGATCCGCCGCTTGTGCGAGCGGCGCGGCGCATCGATACGGGCGGCATGGACCAGCCGGATCACCTCAAAGGCCTGGCCGGGAAACCGGCCCAGCAGTTCGATCATCCGTGCATCGGTCGCCCTCGGTTCGCCGGCCAACGCCCAGGCGACGGCGTGCGGCAGCGACGCGTCGCCGACGATCACCGGGTCGGGCCGGCCCAGCCGGAAGCCCAGTGCCGATGCCGCGGTCCAGGGCCCTACCCCCGGGACATGTTGGAGCAGGCGCATGGCCTCGTCGGTCGGCAGCGCGGCAGCGGCGCGGACACCACGGGCGCTCAAGGCAATCTCCCGCAGGGTGCGGGCCTGTTGTCGGTTGATGCCCAACCCGACGAGGGTATCGGGTGCCGCCTGCCGCAGGCGCTGTGGACTGGGTATCAGTCGCAGCCCGGCCGGGCCCGGGGCCGGCTCACCAAAGGTCTCGACCAGTCGGCGCCAGTTGTAGGCCGCCTCGTTCCAGGTCACCAGCTGCTGCAGCGTGAACACCAGCAGTGCCTCGTAGAGATCCCCGGTGTCGGCGAGGCGCACCCCCGGCCGATCGCGCAAAAGGCGATCGGTGGCCGGATGCGCCGGCAGCCGCATCGGTGGCTCGGCCAGACCCAGCCAACGGGACACCTTGGTGACCGCCTCGCTGGCGCCCGCACCCCAGGCGATAGCCTCGATCCGTTGACCGGGAATGCTGTGCAGGCGCACCGTAGCCGGACCGGACGTCAGCCGGGCGGTGCGCCAGAGTCCGTCCGGCTCACGCCGCACTGTCGGGTCGCCGCGCCCGGTGCGCAACAGTCGGGTGGTCTCGAAGAAGTCGTAGGTCGCCGGCCATTCCCAGCACCCTGATGCGTCCGGGGTCATAGATGAGACGGTTGGCTGCTGGGCCGGGAGATGCCGCGACTCAACGACCGGGGATGCCATCGGCCAGCGGTCGCATACGCAGGATCAGATACGGTGGTCGGGTGATGTCCTCGCCCGCGTTGAGCACCGCCGTCCGGTGGAGCTGGTTGGCGACCGTGTAGAGATAACCGTCCGGACCGAAACTGAAGGCATCGACCCAGGACAACCGCGGATCCTTGACCAGCATGCGGTAGCGGCGGTCCGGGGTGATCACGCCGATGCCGTTGGCGGACAACTCGCCGAGATAGAGATTGCCGGCCGTGTCGATCGAGATACCGTCACTGATCGGCTTGTCGGCCCAGCGCTGCACACGCTGACCGAGATCGTCGGCCGACAGGCCCGGATCGCGAAGGTCGGACGTGCGCAAGCGGTACATGGCCAGGCCGTGCATCGGCCCGAAGTACAGCCAATCCGATGCGGCGTCGAGCGCGATCGGATTCACACCAACCCGCGGACGGATCTCCCGACCGTCTTCCTGCTTGATACGGACTGGGTTGCCATCGATCACCAGGTCGATGTCCTCCGGCGTCAGGCTTGGATGGCCCTGCAGGACGCGCCTGACCTCTTGCGTGGCCAGGTCGACCACCAGGAGTGCTGCGTCTGCGCCTGATGCCGGGTCGGCGATGTAGGCCACCCGACGTTCGGCATCGATGGCGAGATCGTTGAGGAAGGAGCCATTCCGAGACGCCGACGTGAGATCGATATCGGCCACCAGCCGATCCTGCGCGACGTGCCAACCGACCAGGCGGCGCCTGTCACCGCCTCGCATCGCGTTGTCGAGCATCCAGACGATGCCATGGCTATCCGCCTGCAGACCGAGCACCGAGTTCAATCCCGCGGCCTCGGCAAACGGCCGCAGCGACCCGTCACCGTAGACCCGCGCGACCCTGACATCATCACCGAAGAACTGATGCAGGCTGATGATGATCGCGCCGCCCCGCGTCACAGTGATATTGCCCGGGCCCTTCGCGACCTCGGCAACCACTTCGATTGCCGGATCGCCCGGCGTTTGCGCGTTGGCGGCGGTGATGAGCAAAGCAGTCGGGAGCAACAGGATGGCGAGACGTCGGACGATGTTTCGGATCACGTTTGCGATCTCCATGGCGGCAGAGGCTTGCCTCGAAGCTCGAATTTAGCTGCGCCGGTCGGCGGCGCCACACGCGGTTCGTGCGGAAGTCGAAGCGCCGTCCTCAGGCCCGGTTGACAGCGCCGGTGACTTTGGCCCTGACGAATGCAAGGCCAAAACCCGCGGCCTGCTGCGTGCGCGCGGTGGAACCGATAAATGGGCGCGCGGTTCGTCGGTGCGGTCTCCTCGGGCTGCGAAGAATCCGGGTCACGCGAACACCGGTCAGCTGCCTGCCCGAGCGGCCTTGACCGCTTCGGCCTGCTCTTCGCCACTCTGATAATGCGGTACGCGCATGACCAGGCGTTTGGCGCGCTGCCAGAAGCTGTTGGTATCCTTGACCTCCTCGGACCAGTATTTTTCAGACAGCTCCAGGTTGCCGTCCAGGTCGAGCAGGAAGGCCTGCTTGGAAAGCGCCCCACCGAAGATGTACAGCTTTCCGTCATGCACCAGGAAGTCCTCGGCGTTGCCGCCCCAGGGAATGCCGAAGGCGATGCCGTTGGCGCAGTAGCCGCCGTACTGCGGGATGTAGGCGGCAGGATCCGCATCGAACTGCGCCTTGTTCTCGGCGCTGGCGAAGTGGAAGTCGACGCCCTCGAACTCACTGGCGTATTCCGACGTTCCCTGGACGTAGCGGCCCTCCGTGAAGTAGGCGACGACATCGGCACCGAACAGCATCAGGTGGTCGTCGGTATCGGTCGCGACAGCGTTGACCGGCGAGAGGCTGCCATCGGGATTCTGTGCCGTCATTGCGCCGCAGCCGGCGAGGAACAGCGCGGCCAGGCCGATCAGCGGCCAGCGCAGGTAGGTAGCAAAGCGTGCCATGTTATGGAGACCTCGTCGTGGTTTTAGGCAATCAGCCAGTGGCGCGTTCGGTTGCGGCCCGCGCTGACCA
>JASFVZ010000321.1:0-3874 GCA_050049565.1 Chromatiaceae bacterium
CTGTCCCCGTTTTCTCGGCAGAAACCGTGGTCTGTCCCCGTTTTCTCGTTTTCTCGAAACCGTGTCCCCTTTTTTTCTTTTTCGCGAGATTGATCGTTCACCGGATTCGATCGCTGTTACACTGAGATCTCCCGGAGTGAAGGCAGAAACCGGGACATACAATTCAGATATTCACAAGGAAGTGAACCATGCAACGAGTCATTCTTGTCGCGACCCTGATGCTTGTCAGTGCGGTCGCTGAAGCCGGTACCCTGTTCTTTTCGACGCTCGGATCAGGTAACGCCGGAGCAGTCCCCGGCTTGGCGCCTCCCTATGACGATGCCGATCTGTATCGGTATTCAGGTCTCGGTTTCGAGCGCGTTTTCGACGCCTCCGGCCTCTCCTTACCGACCAGCGCCGATGTCGACGGTGTCTCGGTCGTCGATCGGGATACCTTCTATCTCTCCTTCAACAACCAGGCGCTCGAGATACCCGGTTTCGCGACCGTGCAGGATGAAGACGTCCTGCTCTACGACGCCGGTGCCTGGTATCCGTACTTCGATGGCACGGCCCTCGGGCTCGGAACGAGCGCCGGGCAGGACCTCGATGCGATCAGCGTCGTCGAGGGGTCGCTGTATTTCTCGACGTCCGGCACGGGTGCGGCGAACCCGGTGCCGGGGGTGTCGGGTCCGTATGACGACGCGGATATCTATCGTTGGACGGGCGATACCTTTGAACGGGTCTTCGATGCGACAGGCGTCCTGCCGGGCAGCGCGGATATAGACGGGTTGACGGTCGTCGATTCCGACACCTTTTATCTGTCGTTCAACAATACCGCGCTTGCGATTGCCGGGTTTCAGACCGTGTTCGATGAAGACGTCGTGATGTATGACGCCGGCACCTGGTCGATGTTCGTTGAGGGCGCCACACTCGGGTTGCAGGCAAGCAGTGGTCAGGACCTCGATGCCATCAGCGTCGTGCCAACTCCCTCGGTGTTGGCCCTCCTGGGGGCCGGATTGCTCGGCCTGCCATCGCGAGTACGCAGAAAGGCATGGCGTCGTCTGGGCTAGCCGCGATGGATCGTACCCAGTATTCGGGCGGCCGCTGCTCCGGTGACCGACGGCAGGTTCCCGGGCTGGCCAAGCATCGAGGCCCTTGCCAGCCATGCGAACGCGATCGGTTCCATCCAATGGGGGTCGATGCCGTAGGCGGCGGTAGAGTCGACCGGGCGTCCCAGGGCTTCGTGCAGCTGGCGCATCAGGGCATCGTTCCTGGCCCCGCCCCCACATACGAGAACGCGCGCGCAGCCGTAGGCGTGGATTTCGACTGCCTCTGTCACCGTCCGGGTGGTCAGCGCCAGCAGGGTCGCCTGGATGACGTCAGGTGCCATGCCCTTGAACTCGACCAGCCGCTGCTGCAGCCACTGGCGCGAGAAGTACTGTGTGCCGGTGCTTTTGGGAGGGCGTCGGGCGAAATAAGGGTCGTCGAGCAGCCGGTTCAGCAGATCCGGGTCGGCCTCGGCGCTGGCCGCCCACCGGCCCGCATCGTCATACGGCGCACCCAGCTGCTGGCGGGCCCAAAGGTCCATCAGGCAGTTCGCGGGCCCGGTGTCGAACCCGATGACCGGCGCTTCGGGGTCTGCCGGCAGCAGCGTGATGTTGGCTATCCCACCGAGGTTGAGCACGGCCCGGTCCTCGGTCGGGCTGCGCAGCACGGCGTTGTGGAAGGCGGGCGCCAGCGGGGCGCCCTGGCCGCCCGCTGCAATATCCCGAAGCCGGAAATTGCTGACGGTCGGGATGCCGGTGCGCTCGGCGATGCTGTTGCCGTCGCCGAGCTGTACCGAGGTCGGCTCGACCCCGTCGGGGGCATGGGCGACGGTCTGACCGTGACTGCCGATCGCGGAGACGTCGGCCGGCGCGTAACCGGCCTTCGCCAACAGCGCATTGACGGCATCGGCGGTGAACAGGCCGACCGCGGTATCGAGCCGCCCGAACGCCGTTGCGGATATCGGTCCACCTGCTGCGACCGTCTGCAGCCGTTCGCGCAGGGTCGGTGGCCAGGGGGTGCTGTGGTGGGCGACGAGCCGCGGTGATCCGTCCGTGAAGTCGACCAGCGCGCAGTCCACGGCATCCATGCTGGTCCCGGACATGACGCCTACGAACAGGGCCATGGCGTGGCGCTCAGTTGGCTGGGCCGGCGCTTGCCACCATCGTCTCGGGCGACACGTTTTCGAGCTGTGCCAGCAGTGGTGCGGTCGCGGCCTTGAAGTCCGGCAGCTCTTTCTTTGGCAGGGCCAGGGACTTTGGCAGCTTTACGCGCAGCGGGTCTTTGTGTTTGCCGTTGATGCGGAACTCGTAATGCAGGTGCGGCCCGGTGGCGAGCCCGCTCTTGCCGACATAGCCGATCACCTGGCCCTGCTTCACCCGGGCGCCGGAGCGGGCACGCTTCGAGTACTTCGACATATGGGCGTAGAGGGTCGTGTACTTGCCGGCATGCTGAATGATCACGGTCCGGCCGTAGCCACCCTTGGTGCCGCGAAAGATGATCTTGCCGTCACCGCTGGCCTTGATTGGCGTACCCGTCGGTGCGGCATAGTCGACGCCATTGTGCGAACGCCACCGTTTGAGTACCGGATGCCAGCGTTTCGGGTTGAAACGTGAACTGATGCGGGCAAACTTGATCGGGGTGCGCAGGAAGGCGCGCCGCTTGCTGTGTCCGGTATCGTCGAAATACCCGATCTCGCCGTCCTGCGATTCATAACGCACGGCCTTGAAGGTCTTGCCGCGGTTGGTGAATTCAGCGGCCAGAATCGGCCCGTCGCGCAGCTTCTCGCCGTCGAGGTAGTGCTCTTCGTAGACCAGTCGGAACTGATCACCGGCGCGCAGTTCGAGCGCAAAGTCGATGTCCCAGCCGAAGATCTCCGCAAGCTCCATGATCTTGGCGTCGGACAGGCCGGCCTTCTGGCCGTCGACGAACAACGACGACTCGATCACGCCGGCGGCCGAAGCGGTCCTCTTGTCGACCGACTTGCTGATCAGTTCGGCCAGCACCCCATCGTCGGTCACAGCGACCCGCATGTGCTCAGTGCGGCTGCGGTGATGCTCCAAGGTGGTCAGTTCGCCCGTGTCATCGAAGCGGAAGCGCAGTATCTGGCCGGGGCGAATCCTGGCCAGCGACTTGGCCTGCTTGCTGCTGTTGACAATGCGATGCAGCAAACCGGGCTCCAGACCCTGCGCGGCGAAGATCTTCGCGAGCGATTCGCCGGATTCGACCGCGTGGGTCAACCAAACCGGCTCGACGGCAGGCGTCGTCTCGACCGGTTCGACCGCGCTGGCGGTTGGGTCGGGTTCGACCGGGTCTGTCGCCTCTCCGACAGGCGCCGTATCGAGCGTCGCAAGCAGGCTGGGCTGTGCAGCGGTCGTATCGGTGCTTGCCGCGCGTTCGGCGGTCGCCGGTTCCTGGATGATGATGCCAATCGCCATGGATTCGGCGAGCCGCTCCATCGGCTGGCGGTCGGCGTCGCGCAGCGTCGGCGGCAGCGGCGCAGAAGCGGCCGGGCCGGCGATCGTAGACGGACGTTCGGCATCGCTTGCCGACGTTGTGCGGGCGCCTGGCAGTTCGAGCGGTACCGACACCAGGTCGGACGATGTCGGAGCGACCAGGACCGGTGCGGTGCTGGCGTTGAGATCGAGAAACTTGACGATGCCCAGCGTGGCGACCAGGACCGAGGCGGCGACAAGCAGGCGGCGGGTTTTTCGGCGTCTCCGGGGGCGGTGGACGACGCGCGACTTGTAGTCTCTTATCACGAACACGCTGTAATTGCCCGAATTTCGTTCAGATTATGACAGATTATCGGTAGCTGGCGACAGGAATTGAGCACATTTCGTGGCAATGC
>JASFVZ010000323.1:0-3864 GCA_050049565.1 Chromatiaceae bacterium
CGGAACGCCTGATCTCGAGCGGTTTTCTTGGGCGGCTGGTCGACATCGATATCGCGCTGTTCGCCATAGATGAGGCCCACTGCGTGTCACAGTGGGGCCACGACTTCCGCCCCGAGTACGCTGCGCTGGGCAGCCTACGTGAACGTTTTCCCACTGTCCCGCTGATCGCCCTGACCGCCACGGCCGATACCCAGACTCGCGACGATATCGTGCGGGTGCTGAACCTCGGTCAGGCCCGAAGGCACGTTACCGGTTTTGACCGCCCCAACATCGGCTACACCGTGCTGGAAAAGCACAAGCCGTTTGATCAGTTGATGGCCTTCCTGCAAAACCACCGCGGCCAGGCCGGCATTGTCTACGCACTGTCGCGCAGGAAGGTGGAGGAAGTGGCGAACAAGCTGCAGCTGCAGGGCGTTACCGCCGCCGCCTACCACGCCGGTTTGCCGACTGGCCAACGCCAGCAGGTTCAAGATCGGTTTGTACGGGACGAGCTCAACGTCGTGGTGGCCACCGTCGCGTTCGGAATGGGGATCGACAAGCCGAACGTGCGCTTCGTGGTGCACTACGATCTGCCCAAGCATATCGAGGGCTACTACCAGGAGACCGGTCGGGCAGGGCGCGACGGCCTGCCATCCGAGGCGCTGCTGCTCTATGGTGCTCAGGACGTCGTCACTGCCCGACGATTGATCGACAACAGCGAGAACCCCGCGCAGCAGCGTATCGAGATCCACAAGCTCAATGCCATGATCGCCCTGGCCGAGGCGGTGACCTGTCGTCGGCGGGTACTGTTGGGCTATTTCAGCGAGTCGCTGGAGCAGGACTGTGGCAACTGCGACATCTGTCGGGATCCTCCGGAACGTTTCGATGCCACCGTGGACGCCCAGAAAGCGTTGTCATGCGTATACCGAGTCGGTGAGCGATTCGGCATCAAGCACGTGATCGGCGTGCTGCGCGGCGCCGACACCGAACGCATACGCAGCCTGGGTCACACTGGCCTGTCCACTTACGGCATTGGCAGCGACAGAAGCGAGCAGGACTGGACCTCCATCGTCCGCCAGCTGATCCATCACGGCTACCTGGTGCAGGACATCGCCAACTACTCGGTGCTAAGGCTAACCTCGGCGGCGCGTCCGCTACTACGCGGCGAGATACGTCTGGAACTGGCCAGACCGCGCGTCAGGGAAACCACCAAGAAGGCCAAGCGCCCCAAGGCTACGGCTGAACTGGGCGCCGCTGACGAACCGCTGTTCGACGAGCTACGCTTTCTTCGCAAGCAACTGGCAGACGCAGAGGGAAAGCCGCCGTACATTGTGTTCGGCGATGCGACGCTGGTGCAGATGGCCCGGCAAAAGCCAATGGATGAACAGGACATGCTGCGGATCAGCGGCGTCGGTCAGGCAAAGCTGGAAAAATACGGCGGTGATTTTCTCGACGCCATTTCCGCCTGGTGTGCGGCCAATGCCATCGATTAGTTGGCGGCGCGTCTTTCGCTTTGTCGCCAGACGCTGAATCAGCCGAAGCTGTTGCCGTATCGATCACGCTCCTACGCATGAGGGGGCGACGGTGCAGTGCTGACCGAGTCGTCAGTTGAAGACCGGAAGACGGCGGCGCCAAGCTGCCTCGGGCAGAGAAAGCTCGCGTGGACCCATACCCTAGTAGTCGACTCGATCGTCGGTCCGCAGCTGCAAAGAGGTGTCAGAGGCGGTGGGCCAAACGTATCCGTTTCAATCGGTTAGACAGAGTGTGCTGAAAAGGGCTCTCCAGCAGCGCGAACGCCAGCTATCGCCAAATGACCCGACGCAGCCGCTTCGACTCGTTCGGATAAGCTGCGGGCTTTGAGAACTCGCAATGCAAACCGGCAAAAAAAGCGTCATTATTTATAGCAAGTGAGCCGAATCCGATGACTAGTTGGACAGAAAAGCTGCGTCTCAAGGGCATGGCCGAAGAGGACATCTACTTCGCCAGGCGTGATCGCGAGCTAATCGACGCCCTGCACAAGCGAAGATCAAGGAAACAGCGACCACTGGCTAAGGCCGATAAATCAAGGTCCACCGAGTGACAGCGGCACCCGGCCGGACACAAGTAATCGGGCTCTGTCCGCATCGGCTATCCGGCACAGAGCCGTTGATTCACTGCCACGCTGAATATAAGGCGACCGCCTTTTTCAGCTGAAACTTGGCAACCTCGGCCGAGGTCTTAAAGGCGCCGCTTCTTCGCGCCGTCGGCTTCCATCGATAGTCGCTGTTGCAGCTCGACCCGCTGCCTTTCTAATCGCGCGATGATCGCGTCTAACGCTTCACGCAAAGCCGCCTGTGCACGCGCCTTCGGTGACAGCTGCGTTATAAGGCCGGCACGCGAGATTTCGCATCTTCCTTGTCTCCCCGACGAGTAAGCAGACCCACAAGCTTCGCGGTTGTCTGCAACTCGACCACCCGAAGCAGGAGCATAAGTACGCAAAGCTTCGAACGCTTCCGAAGAAGCTGAAGAAGAAGCACCGAGTACTGGAGGAGCGGCTCAACAAGGCGACCGATGCGAAGATGCGCAAACGGATCAAGACCGAACTGAAGGTGCTCGACGCGCAGCGCAAGAAAGGCTTGAAGTTACGCCGGGCTATTGACTGCAAGAACTAGCGACGGGACAACTCTGCGGGGACTGCGGGGACTGCGGGGACTGCGGGGACTGCGGCACTCGGCTTCGAGTTCAGGGGCGCCACTGGAGACGCGGCCGATTAACCTGCCCGGCCGGAAGAAGGCGTGTCGGTCTGCCACCGCTTCACCTGTCGGGTCCTTCGCGGCTGTCCAGCAGTCTTTGTCTGATCTCGGAATAGTCCACCTCGTTCAGCCCGGAAAGCACGAAGTCGGTGCCAGCGCTCGCCGGTGGATCGAGCTCGAATCCCATGCCGACCCAAATGAAGTCGTGACACCAGTCTGTAAAGGCCTTCGGCCCCTCGCGCGCGAACAGACAGGCCTCGCTGTGCGCCTGTTCATCACTGATGATCCAGCGGTAGAGGTTCCAGGTGTGCCAGTTCGACCAGTCATCTTGGCTGCTGATGTCGAGCGAACCGTCCGTATGTCCCTGGCGCGCTACTGTCATTGAAGGCATTTCTGTCTCGCTCATTGCGGTTCACTCAGCCGCCGGGTTGGCTCGGTGAGGTATGGACGATGCAACACCCAATGTGAAACGACGGGCGCGACATGCGCGTCTCACTGCCTGTTTCTGAATAACTATCGACCAAAGTGAAACTTCAGGGAGTTGTCGCGAGGATCGCTCGCGTCAACTGTCTCCGTTTGTTCAGTCCGGACGCATTCGGGTGTCTTCCCGCTGAAAGCCTTGGCGCCGATGATCGGAACGCTAAAGATCGCGCGAGGCCAGAGGGCGTGAAAAGTATCGCCCTCGAATGTGAAATATTCACTTCAACCGCAGGGCCCGCGATACGGCTTTCCGCAGCCGGTGCGCTGACACTGATCCAGGTTATGCCGTAAGCGATTCGAGACAGCTCGGGCACCGCGGCGATGTCAGTATCTTTTACACGGACTCATCGGAAGCTGCATCAAGTGGCTATTTTTTCTCGCTTTTTCTCGCTGGCCTGAGATTTGCTGAAACATGCCTGATAGACGGCGTTGCCAGACGTCGGAGTAACCTGTCACGGTTTCGTGCAGGGAGGCGCTGTGGGGCATGCTTGTAGTGCACACCAGACTGGAATAGACCCGGATTTCTCATCGCTGGCCCTGCTGCCCGGTGGTTTGCTGACGTTCCTGATAGCGGCCTGCACGCCGGCAATGGGCGGTGCGCTCGCAACCGACCCGGAACCAACCGCGATCTTCCTATGCGCCTCGTCCGCGTTGGGAAATACGGCTACCGCCA
>JASFVZ010000322.1:0-3864 GCA_050049565.1 Chromatiaceae bacterium
TCTTCCTCGAGCTATTGCTCGTGTCAGCACAGTTTGTAGGCCGGGGCGCAGGGGCTGGGGCCAGGGGCGCCTGTCGCGCTGTCAGCACGGACACGCAGAATGAGGGTCTTGCCATCCATTCTGATCATATTCGCTGAGGGTTTCGGACCTCGGCCCCTCAGGCAAATTGCTCATGGCGTACTCTTGGTGGCGTTTCTCAGGCGTTCGATGTCCGCGTAAAACGGTTCTCGGCTTTCGGGATCGAAGTCATCGGGGTGGGCGTCCATCCAATCGATGGTGCGCTGGCAGTATTCGATGGCGAGTTCGGTCTGTCCGCGTGCTTCGCAGATCATCGCCTTGCGCATGAGCCAATCGTGCACTTCGGGATATTCGGTTCGTAGCTGCTCGCATATGGCGTCGGCTTCATCGAGTCGTCCCTCGTCGACAAGATCGACAACGCTATTGGACAGTCGGTCGAGTTCGACAAGATCGAAGACCTCACCGTGAGGTGATGCCGCAGGCGCGACATCAACCCGGGCGCTGCGATCACGCTCCCAGCAGCAGCGCTTGTACTTCTTACCGCTGCCGCACGGGCAGGGCTGATTTCTACCGATCTTTGGCATCGCTGTCTCCTCGCCGACAATGGTTCGTCCACATTGCTTTTTGGGATGCCGCCATGGGCGATGACCTGTTTGCCGATGCACGATTGTACGACTACCTGCTGGTGCTTGACCGCGACTTGAGCGAGCGGGCCCGTCATGCGGGATGTCCGCGGTGTGCGGGACGACTGCACAGCGCGAGCTACCCGCGCAAGCCCCGGGGTGGTCCGCGCGGCGCGCATGCCCGGCGGTTTAGCCTGTGCTGCGCGCGTTGCCGCAAGCGGGTCACACCGCCCTCGGTGCGCTTCCTCGGGCGCCGGGTGTACTACGGCGTGGTGGTGGTGCTGGCGTGCGTCCGCACGCTCAGCGCCGCGCGGCTTAGCGAGCTTGAAGCCTTACTGGGTGTAGACCGGCGCACGCTGCGGCGCTGGCGCCGATGGTGGCGCGAGTCGCTGGTGTGCTCACCCTGGTGGCGAACGGCGCGGGCGCGCTTCCTACCGCCGCTCGAGGAGCAGCGATTGCCGGGGGCCTTGCTCGCGCGTTTCGAGGCGCCCGAGCCAATGCGCCGGATGGTTGATCTGCTCGCGTTTCTCGCGCCGTTGTCAGTCGTCGCTGGGCACGTTAGCTGAGGGGGATCGCCCACCCGCAGAAGATGCCACTTTCCGTACCCGCGCACCGCCGCATAGCCTCGCGACACTGAACCGATGACGAGGCCGCGCACGATGAGCGACGACGATGCACTGAGCGAGCGCGAACGCTGGGCACGGCTGCGCTTCGCGGTGGTCGGCCCCCTGCTGGCAGCACCGCCGCCCAGCGGTGAGTTACGTACCGCGATCGCCGCGCTGGCGGCACGAAGCTGGCGTCATCCGGTCACTGGCGAGGCGGTACGCTTCGGGTTCTCCACCGTGGAGCGCTGGTACTACCTGGCCCACCGCGCCGGTGCCGATCCGGTACGTGCGCTGCGCTCGCGCCGACGCGTCGATGCGGGCCGCCACCGGCGCCTGAGCGAGCGGCTGCGTGCACAATTGCATGCGCTGTACCAGGCGCATTCGAGCTGGAGCGTGCAGTTGCACGTCGATAACCTCGCGGTGCTCGCCGCCGCGGATCCGACCCTCGGCCCGATGCCGTCGTACGCGACGGTGCGCCGTTACCTGCAGGCCAACGGCATGCGCCGGCGCACGGGGCGCGTGCGGCGTGACACCCCCGGTGCCGAGGCCGCCGCGCGTCATCTGGCCACGCGCGAAGTGCGAAGCTTCGAGCTTGCCCACGTCAACGCGTTGTGGCACGCCGACTTCCATGTCGGCTCGCGCCGTGTCGTCGATGCGCGCGGGCGCTGGCAGCAGGTGCATCTGCTCGGCATCCTCGACGACTACTCGCGGCTATGCTGTCACGCCCAGTGGTATCTCACCGAGGACGCCGAGCGCTTCGTGCACGGCTTGTCGCAGGCGCTGCAAAAGCGCGGTCTGCCCCGCGCCCTGCTGACCGACAACGGTGGCGCCGAAACCGCCGCCGAGGTTACCGAGGGACTCGCGCGGTTGGGCATCGTGCATGAGACCACGCTGCCGTACTCGGCCTATCAGAATGCCAAGCAGGAGAACTGGTGGTCGGTCGTGGAAGGCCGCCTGCTTGCCATGCTCGACGGCGTCGAGCCGCTGACCCTGGACACGCTCAACCGGGCGACGCTCGCCTGGGTCGAAGGCGAGTATCAGCGTCGCGTCCATCACGAACTCGGCTGCGCACCCATCGAACGCTTCCGGCAAGGCCCCGACGTCGCCCGCGCGTGTCCCGATGCCGAGACACTGCGCCGCACCTTCCGCGCCCGGACAACGCGCGTCCAGCGCCGCTCCGACGGCACCTGCACCGTGCTCGGCACCCGCTTCGAGGTGCCCTCCCAGTTTCGCCACATCCAGCGCCTGCCACTGCGCTATGCGCGCTTCGACCTCGCGAGCGTCGAGCTCCTCGATCCGCATACTGAGCAGCCCGTCGCCGTGCTCTACCCGCTCGACAAAAACCGCAATGCCGAAAGTGGCCGGCGTGCGCTCGCGCCGGTCAACGACACCGAACCCGTTGACGCCACACCCGCCACCGGCATCGCGCCGCTGCTCGACAAGCTCATGGCCGAGTACGCCGCCACCGGTGTGCCGCCCGCCTATCTGCCCTTCGATCCCGAGGATACCGACCGATGAACAAGTCCCTGCTCGCACTCTACGGCCTCAAATGGAATCCGTTCTCGCCAGAGCTTCCCACCGAGGCGCTGCTCGCCACCGCAGCGCTCGAGGACTTCGCCTGGCGCATCGAAAATGCCCAGGTCCGCGAAGGCGGCTTCGCGCTCATCACCGGTATGCCCGGCACCGGCAAGAGCGTGGCGCTACGCCTGCTCGCCGCCCGTCTCGAGCGCGTGCCCGACTTGACCGTCGCCGCGCTGGCTCATCCCAGCGCCAACCTCGCGGACTTCTACCGCGAGCTCGGCGATCTGTTCGCCGTCGACTTGAAACCCCATAACCGTTGGATGGGCTTCAAGGCGCTGCGTAGCCGCTGGCTCGCCCATCTCGACGCCTCGCTCATGCGTCCCATGCTGCTCATCGACGAAGCCCAGGAACTCGCCCCTGCGGTGCTCAAAGAATTGCGCTTGCTCGCGTCATCCCAGTTCGACTCACGCACCTTGTTGAGCGTTATCCTCGCCGGCGATCAGCGTCTGACCGATCTGCTCAGACGCGATGATCTGCTCCCGCTTGGCTCGCGCATCAGGGCGCGATTGAATCTCGAACATGCCTCGCGCGACGAACTCCTCGCCTGCCTCGAGCATCTCACCGCCAGCGCCGGCAATCCGGGCTTGTTGCACGAGCAACTCGCCCAAGCGCTGGCAGATCACGCCATGGGCAACTACCGCGTGTTAACCAACATGGCCGCCGAGATCCTCGCCCACGCCGCCCGACACGAACTCACACAGCTCGACGAAAAGCTCTTCTTCGACGTCTTCCACGCCGAGCGCCAACCCAAGCAGCGGCGCTCCCGCAGTGCGGCCTAAGCACCGACGCCAAGCCCGACCGGAGGATATCGCATGAGTATGAAGGTGCTGCGCCTGTACACCTATTGGGAGTCGGATGAGGCTTGCAGTGCCCTTGCCTTCATCGACGCACTGCGCGAGCAGATCACCATCCACTACGGCGACGAGATTGCCGGGATGCTCCGCGAGGCCAGTGCCCAACGCGATGAGCAACAGCTGGAGCTGCCGTTCACCGATTCACCGCCGTTCTGACCCAACGCACCTGACAGCAGGATCACA
>JASFVZ010000325.1:0-3858 GCA_050049565.1 Chromatiaceae bacterium
AGGGGTTCATCGCCCTGCGCCAACCGCGCCAGCGCGGCCGCGATCTGCAGCGCATCGATATCGTCCTCTTGCTCCAGTTCACTCACCAGGCGGTAGTACTCCGCCAGCTCGGGCCTGCCGATCAACGCCCTTACCCGGTCTTTGAACCGGGTCACCCGTTTGTCGTTGATCGCGTGGACCGACGGCAGGTCCATCGCCTCGATCGTCTGACCCGTGGCCTTCTCGATGGCGCGGAGCATGCGACGCTCCCGCGGCGCCACGAAGAGGATCGCCTCACCGGCCGCGCCGGCCCGACCGGTACGGCCGATCCGGTGCACATAGGACTCGGTGTCATACGGGATGTCGTAGTTGATGACGTGGGTGATGCGTGGCACGTCGAGACCGCGCGCCACGACGTCGGTGGCCACCAGGATCTCGGTACTGCCCTGACGCAGGCGTTCGACCACCCGTTCGCGCTGCTGCTGCGGTACATCGCCGTTCAGTGCCTCCGATGCAAAGCCCCGCGCGCGCAGCTTCTCGGCCAACTCGTCGGTCTGGGTCTTGGTCCGGACGAAAACGATGACGGCACCGAAGGTCTCGTGCTCGAGCATCCGGGTCAGCGCATCGAGCTTGTGCACGCCGGCGACCGACCAGTAGCGCTGACGGATGTTCTCCGCGGTCGTCGTGCGCGCGGCCACCTCGACGAGTGCCGGGTTGCGCAGGTGCCGGTCCGCCACCCGTCTGATCGCAGACGGCATGGTCGCGGAGAACAATGCGGTCTGGCGGTCGCCCGGCGTATGCTCGAGTATCCACTCGACGTCGTCGATGAAGCCCATGCGCAGCATCTCATCGGCCTCGTCGAGCACCAGGGCGCGCAGGCGCGAGATGTCCAGCGTGCCACGCCGCATGTGATCCATGATCCGACCCGGCGTCCCGACGACGGCCTCTACACCCCGACGCAGCTGGCCAAGCTGGTGACCCATGCCCTGGCCACCATAGACCGGCAACACATGGAAGTTCGGCATGAATCGCGCGTAGGTCTGCAGGGCCTCGGCCACCTGCAACGCGAGCTCGCGGGTGGGCGCCAGCACCAGCATCTGCGGGTAGTTGGCACCTGGATCGATCCTCGCGAGCAGCGGCAGCGCGAACGCGGCGGTCTTACCCGTCCCGGTCTGGGCCTGGCCGAGCAGATCGCGTCCTGCCAGCAGCAGGGGGATGGCCTGGGCCTGGATCGGCGAAGGGGTCTCGTAGCCCACGACGGACAGTGCCCGCAACAACGGCTCGGGTAGACCAAGGTGCAGGAAACCGCTGCCGGGCTGCCCGGTGACGTCCTGGCTCGACGTCGCAACGGAGGACGTCGGACCATCGGGAGAAGAACTGGCGGTGCCGTGAGAACGGGTCGGATCGGACATGGCGGGGACCTTTGATGCAAGCCGACCGCGACTCGATCCGGCAGATGCCGTACCGTACGCGCTTCTTCTGCTGACATAAACCGAAACCATCGCGCACCCGCGTCAGACCCGGGGATCGGCACTAACGGGGGTGCTGCGGTACGCCGCGTGCGACGCCGGCTGCCGGCGGGACGAAGGGCGGTAAAGTTGCGTCGGCGTGGTTACACTAGCGCTGTCCGGCCGAATGGAATCCTTCGAAGCCGGCGATTCCGGTCCAACAAACACGATGCATCGCTACTTCTCACCCAAGCCCATGCCAGTCTCGCCGCTGCGCGCAATGCCACGGCGACGCCGATCGGTTTGCCGTCTGAGACCCGCTGCATGAACCTGGCATGGCTGGTCCTGATACCGTTCCTGGGCGCCGCCGTGGTCGCCTGGGCAGGCACCCGGGGCAGGCTCTGGTCGGCCTATGCCGCGACGGCGGTTTCCTTCAGCGCGCTGATGATCCTGCTGCCTTCGGTCATCGGGGTGATCGAGGGCGACGTCCTGATCTGGCGCCATGAATGGCTCCCGGCGGCCGGCCTGTCGATCGCTTTCCGGCTCGACGGCCTCTCGCTGTTGTTCGCCCTGATGATCCTGGCGATCGGGCTGCTGGTAATTCTGTATGCCCGGTATTACCTGTCCGAGCGCGACCCGATGGGCCGGTTCTACGCCTATCTGCTGCTGTTCCAGGGCGCGATGCTCGGCATAGTGCTGTCCGAGAACCTGATCCAGCTGCTGGTGTTCTGGGAACTGACCAGCATCAGTTCCTTCCTGCTGATCAGTTACTGGCAGCATCGTGAAGACGCGCGACAGGGCGCGCGCATGGCGCTGACGATCACCGGCGCCGGCGGGCTGGCGATGCTCGCGGGATTCCTGATGCTGGGCGAGATCGTCGGCAGTTATGAGTTGTCGGTAATCCTGCGCTCCGGGGATGTCATTCACGCACATCCCCTGTACGTGCCGATGCTGGTGCTGGTGCTGCTTGGCGTCTTTACCAAGTCGGCACAGTTTCCGTTTCATTTCTGGCTGCCGCATGCCATGGCGGCCCCAACGCCGGTCAGCGCTTACCTGCACTCGGCGACGATGGTCAAGGCCGGCGTCTTCATGCTGGCCAGGCTGTTCCCGGCGCTGTCCTACTCGGCTGAATGGTCATGGCTGGTCGGCGGGGCGGGACTTATCACGCTCCTGCTCGGTGCCTACACGGCGCTGTTCAAAAACGACATCAAGGGCCTGCTGGCCTACTCGACCATCAGCCACCTGGGCCTGATCACGCTGTTGTTCGGGATCGGTACACCGCTGGCTGCGGTCGCAGCGGTGTTTCACATCATGAACCATGCGACCTTCAAGGCCTCGCTGTTCATGGCCGCGGGGATCATCGACCATGAGACCGGCACGCGTGACATGCGCAAACTGAATGGCCTCTGGAAATACATGCCGTATACCGCGGTACTGGCGATGGTCGCCGCGGCGGCGATGGCCGGCGTGCCTTTGCTCAACGGCTTCCTTTCCAAAGAGATGTTTTTCGCCAAGACGGTATACCTGACCGACGCGGGTACGCTGCCCTGGCTGCCGATCGCAGCGACATTGGCTGGGGCCTTCGCAGTCGCCTACTCGGTACGCTTCATCCACGACGTCTTCTTCAACGGCGAACCCATCGACTTGCCACGCAAGCCGCATGAGCCGCCACGCTGGATGAAGGTCCCGGTCGAGATCCTCGTCGTGATCTGCGTGGCGGTCGGCATCGCGCCGGCCTGGACCTTCGGCCCGCTGCTCGCCGCAGCCGCCGGCGCCACCCTGCAGGGCGACCTGCCCGACTACAGCCTGGCGATCTGGCACGGCTTCAATCCGGCCCTGGGGATGAGTGTGCTGGCCCTGGTCGGCGGCGTCGTGATCTACGCGCTGCGCCGCCCGCTGTTCCGCTGGCACGACGAGGCGATCGCCCACCTGGATGCCCGGACCTACTATCAGGCGATCGAGCGCGGACTGTACCGCGCGGCAGAGGGTCTCAACGGCGCGCTGCACGCCCCGCAACTGCAGCGCATGGTGGCGGTCTTGCTGATCAGCGCCGCCGGCATCGCGACCATTGGATTCTGGGGCCACGGCGTGTTGGCCGGCGATCGACCGCTGACCCCGGTCGACCCGGTCAGTCTGACGGCGGCCGGCGCCTTGATCATTGCCGCTCTCGGTACCGTGCTGCTGCACCGGCAACGGCTGGCGGCGCTGTTGCTGATGAGCGTCGTCGGCCTGGTTATCGCCCTGGCCTTCGTAAAGTTCTCGGCCCCCGATCTCGCACTGACCCAGCTCTCGGTCGAGGTGGTAACGGTCGTATTGCTGCTGTTGGCGCTGTATTTCCTGCCCTGGCGATCACCGCTCGAGAGCGGCAGCGCCCGGCGAACCCGCGACATACTGATTGCCGGCGCATCCGGCCTGGGCGCCGGGGCCCTGA
>JASFVZ010000324.1:0-3858 GCA_050049565.1 Chromatiaceae bacterium
CAAGCGTCCTGACGACGTCGCGGCAGCAGTGTTTGAACTTGCGTCCCGAGCCGCAGGGGCAGGACTGGTTGCGCTGGGGCGGCGGCAGCGGCCGGGGGCGATAGTGATTGTCTGCGAGCGGGGTCGTATTCCACAGGCTGACACCAAGCCAGTAGGCCGCAACGGCCTTTTCGTGATCTGACGCGAACGGGAATACCGCGGGTGCAAGCTTTGGTGCGAACTCGCGCATCCAATCCAGGAAGGCATCGGGGTCGGCCTCATGATCCTGAATGCGCGACAGCGCGATCTGCAGCAGAAAGGTAAGCTCGTCGGCCTCAGGGCCGACGCCGGATTCCGTGTTGTCGTTGGTGGGGCACATATGATCGACGAATCGCTTTCTGTGGACTGGCTGTCAGTGATCCCTCTCGATGAGTGAGATGCAGCTCAGCCGTTCGCTCGCAATCCCTCACCGTATCTATCGCCGGCTGGCGAAAAGCGCCCGGGTTTGCCGCCCGGGTCTCACGCCTGCCGCCGTCTTCGAAGACCGTGAATGATACAGCTGAACTCAACCAATGCGGTCACGCGTCTTGCGCTGTTGCGCGACCGGAAGGCGACCCGAGCCGGTAAGCGGCGGCGGCGCGCGGTGTTGCGAGGTCCGGCCGGCGTCGACCACGCGGTGGGGTACAGGCCAGCATCTGCGGCTACCCTGCGCGAGTCCCGCGCGTCGCGACGGTTCGGATGACGGGCCGCCCGCGACTTTGGGATACTCGATCTGTCAACGCGAGGGCCAGCATGCGCGAAATCCCGGATCTGCGATGATGGCGAATGCCGACAGACAATGTTGGGTCGGGCATGCCGATCTCGATGCGTTCTACGCCAGCGTAGAGGAGCGCGATTGTCCCGAGTACCGTGGTCGACCGGTGGTGGTCGGGGCACTCCCAGGTCGGCGGGGTGTGGTCGCGGCCGCCAACTATCGGGCCCGTGCATTCGGCATCCACTCGGCGATGCCGATCGCTGAGGCCTACCGTCGATGTCCGGATGCGGTCTATCTCCGGCCCGACATGGCGAGATATGCCGGCGTATCTCGGCAGATCTTCGAGATACTGCGGACCCTAAGCCCGGTCGTCGAGCCGGTCTCGGTGGACGAGGCCTATCTCGACCTCACGGGCCTGGAACGGCTGGTCGGGCCACCACTGGCGGTCGGCCAAGCGATCAAGCAGCGCATCCTGGAGGCGACCGGCCTACGGACGTCGGTCGGGATCGGTCCCAACCGGCTGATTGCCAAGCTCGCCTCGGAACACGGCAAGCCGGACGGCCTGGTGGTGGTGCATCCCGACCAAGTCGCGGGGTTCCTGGCGCCGATGCCCGTGACCAACCTGCGTGGGGTAGGTCGGGCGATGCACAAGACCTTCGCCAGGCTTGGAATCGAGACCGTGGGCCAGCTGCGTGCCATACCGCTGCGCTACCTCGAAGAGGCGCTCGGCAGAAAGGCCGCCGCAGCGTTCCACGATCAGGCCTTTGGGATCGCCTCGGCCGAGGTCGTCGCCGAACGGCGGCGCAAGAGCATCTCCAAGGAGACGACCTTCGAAGCGGACATCGCGGACGCCGATACCCTGCATGAGGTACTGCGCAGACTTTCCGCCGAGGTCGGTGCCGGTGCGCGGCGCGAGGGCCTGGCGGGGTCGGTGGTCACGCTGAAGATCCGCTTTACCGGCTTCGAGACCCATACCCGCCAGCACAAACTGTCGCAGCCGACCCATGACGAGCGAGTGATCTTGCGCGAGGCGAGGCAACTCCTGGCCAATGGCGGGCTTCCCCGGAAGCCGGTGCGGCTGATCGGTGTGGGCCTCAGCCATTGGGCACAGGTGCAGTCGGAACAGACAGAGCTGTTTGACTCACCGGGCAAACGCGAGAGAGATGAGCGGCTGCTCGAGGCCATCGACCGCGCGGCAGACCGTTTCGGCAAGGGGGCATTGCGCCTCGGCTGTGAGCCGAGATCGGTCGATCCCAAGCCTTAGAATAATCGGGGACAGACCACGGTTTCTTTCGGCGCAGGTGATCGGACACAGAAAACCGTGGTCTGTCCCCGATTACGTGCCAAGTGGGAAATGGAAGCCTAAACTTGGTGTTGTGAGGCGCGGAGAATTTGGGAGCAAGAAATGGCAAATGACAATTGTGAAGTCCATGAGAATCATGACCATGAGCATGGCGAGCACTGCGGTCACACCAAGATCCGACATGGGGATCACACCGACTACCTGCATGGCGGGCACATGCACCACAAGCACGGCGACCACTATGACGAGCATCATCTGGAGGTCAATGAGACGAATCCGGACCGATGCCAGCCGGTCAAGCACGACGATGCCCATGTCCACGGGCCTGGTTGCGGGCACGAGGCTGTGCCCCATGGTGACCATACCGACTACATAGTCGACGGCCGCCTTCATCACCCACACGGGGACCACTGTGACGACCATGGTCCGGTCGATACGGAAGCGAACCTGAAGCAGTAAGGGAAGCGATTCCGCGAAGTGCAGCGGCGGCGCGCTACTCGTAGGGCGCTACCGTTGCGTTGTCCATGCGGTACCCGGCGTCGCCCAGTTCGTTTGAGAGTCGTTCTACCTGCATGGTCCCGGTGACCCACACGGTATCGAACAGCTGCCCCTCGAATGCCTTGCCTTCGCGCATCACGACATGCACGATCTGGTTGGCGGGCGGCGGTGGAACATGGATGCATGCCCCGAAGTAGGGGACCAGAAGGAACTGGTCGATCTTCGTCGCATCCATCTCCAGCGGGACGACGAAACCGGGCAGTTTGACCCGCTGGCCGTTGAGTTCGGTGACGACCGGCGCTTCGTCCCACAGGGCCTTGAGCTTGTCGAGCAGCTGTTGCGCGCGCGGATCATCGTCGCTCAGGTAACCGATGTCGGCCTCGTCGAAAAGCGTTTCCGGCCGCCAGTCCTCGGGGATCAGGGCATCCCACTCGATCTCCGTGAAACCGGCGTCTTCGGGCTCGTCGAGCCAGGTCACCGGTTCATCGAGAGGCGCCAGGTCTTGTCCTTCACCGCTCTTGACGTGCCCGACAAGCGCGACGATGCAGACAAGAGTCACCAGTAAATGTACCGACTGCAAGCGCACCTCGGTTAAACCCTTACCGACAGGCCATCGGCCAATGACAGGCGGTAGGCGCGGTAGCTCGGCACAATGCCAACCAGGACCCCCGCGCCGACTACGGCACCGATCAGGATCCACTCGTGTGGGGAAAGACCGCCGATCCCGATGAAGATCCCGAACTCGCTCTCGATGATCGGTTGACCGATTAACAGCAGCAGGTAGAGCAGTGTCAGACCCAAGACGGCGCCGAGCAGGGTGAGGAAGATCGCCTCGCCCATGATCAGTCCGAACACGTGCCCGGGCCGCGCGCCGACCGAGCGCAGAATCGCCATCTCGCGGCGTCGTTCGTTCAGGCTGGTCAACAGGGCCGTCAGCATCCCGAACAAGCCGACAACCACGACGAATGCCGAGACGATCAGTAGGGCATTCTCGGCGATGCCGATCAGATTCCACAGTTGACTGAGCGCTACGCCCGGCAGTACCGCCGACAGCGGCTCCTGCGGATAGTCGTTGACATAACGCTGGACCTGGAAGGTCGCAATCTTCGAACTCAGCCCAACGAGTGCGGCGGTAATGGCCTTGGGTGTGAGGTCCATTGCGCGCGCCTGCTCGGCCGATATCGACACGCCGGGGAGCGGTGCGCCGCTCTGCCAGTCGATATGGATCGCCTCGATAGCCTCGAGGCTCACATGCACGGTGCGGTCCACCGGGGTGCCGGTGCGAGCGAGTATACCGACGACACGGAACGGCTTGTCATCATGG
>JASFVZ010000326.1:0-3850 GCA_050049565.1 Chromatiaceae bacterium
CGCGTCCGAGAAGACGATCGATTCAGTGAACAGCTGGTCTCCCGCCCGGTGTGCCAGCTGCGCGGCGACCATCTGCTCGAGGCGGAGTTCCATCGTCGGAATCGATGACGGACGCAATGCCGGGTCGCCGGGGAAATGCCGGATATGGTGCCCCTCGTGCCGGTAGTCGGCATGGCCGCCCGCCAGGCCTGCCGCTGCCGACCAGCCGACCCGCATCCGCTGGATCTGTGCAGGCCCCTCGGCACGCCGGTGAACCCGTATCTCGACCGGACCGCCGGGTGACACGAACAGCCACATCAACTCGTCGCTGGACCGCACGACGCCCTTGTTCGGCTGCCAGCCCAGTCGGGATGCGAGCCAGCCCAGCATCAGCCAGACCAGCGGCAACGCATGCGGTCCATGCGAGACCTCGATCGAATCGATGCGTTTCAGCGCGCCCGGAAGTACGGTCGGTGAGAGGCTCTGGGACAGGATTCGCCGCCACGGTTTCAGGCGGCGCCATGCAAGGTTGAAGATGACCGTGCGGTGATTCTGTGACCACCGCGCCATGGCGCGCACGCCGGCAGGCGGGTCAGCCCAACCGACGCTGTCGTAGATGATCTGATCGGCCATCGGTGCGAAGGCGTCGAAGACGGCGCCCGTCAGCGCCGGCGGCCTGGGGCTCAACCACCAGAGCGCGCACGGCAGGTCGCTTATCAACAGCGAGCGGACGATCGATGCCGCCCGATCGGCATGGCTCGCCGGGAATCGCAGCTCGATGTGCTCTGCGCACAACTGCGTGCCGTCGCTGGTGCGCCGGCAGTGCGAGGTCACCCAGGCCTGTACGTTCCTGCCGGGTTCATCACCCAGCAACGCCAACACCAATACCCTGGCCGGGTGATGTTGCACCAGACGCGGAATGCGTTCCGCCGCATCGAGCGCCTGCTCTTCGCCGTCGCACACGATCATCACGTTCGACATCGAGGCACGCGTGACTACCCCGTCACCGCCCTCCTGGCGATTGATCGTCGCCCAGATCTCGCCGAGTTCGCGCTCGATCTCGATCGGGTCTATCAGTTCCTTCGCCGTGTCGGTCATCGGTCTCGCCGCCGATTCGTACGGATCCCACCGTGCGCCGAATAGCCATGCCATGCGCAGAGGTGTGGCCGAGCTCGATGTCCCGGCGTGATCGAAGATGCCAGGTTGGCCAACCCCTGCTGTCGCCCGATCGGTGAGTCAATGAACATGAGCGCCATCGCTTTGAAACGGCCTACAGCTGGCGCCACGCATAGCCGTCGGCATCGATCAGGCGATCCGCCTCAATCGGCCCCCAGTGGCCGGCCGGATACTCGGGAAGCCAGCGCTCACCGCTCTCGTCCCAGGCATCGAGTATCGGTTGTATCCACTGCCAGGATGCCTCGACCGCGTCGTCGCGCATGAACAGGGTGGCATCGCCCGCCATGACATCGAGCAACAGTCGCTCGTAGGCCTCGGGTGATTGATCGCCGAAGGTCGTTCCGTAACGGAAATCCATCTTCACCGGGTAGATCCTGACCCGGGGACCTGGCAGCTTGGTGCCGATGCGCAAGGCAAGGCCCTCGTCCGGCTGGATCCGCAACGCCAGGACGTTCGGCTCGAGCGGATGATCGGTGTCGGTGTTGAACAGCATGTGTGGCACCGGTTTGAACTGCACAGCGATCTCGCTGACCCGCTTTGGCATCGCCTTGCCGGTGCGGATATAGATCGGCACACCGGCCCAGCGCCAGTTGTCGATGAACAGCCGCAGCGCGACAAAGGTCTCGGTCGTCGAGTCCGCGGCGACCCGCTCCTCGCGACGATAACCGGGCACGTCGGCACCGCGAAAGAAACCGGATGCGTATTGCGCGCGGACCACGTGCTGTGCGACCTGGTCCCGATGCATCGGGCGCAGGCACTTCAACAGATCGAGCCGGCGATCGCGGATCACGTCTGCGCGCATGCTCCATGGCGGCTCCATCGCGACCAGCGACAGCAGCTGCAATATGTGATTCTGGACCATGTCGCGCAGGGCTCCCGCGGTCTCGTAATAGCCGGCCCGTGTTCCCACGCCCTCGGCCTCGGCGACGGTGATCTGCACGTGATCGATATGCTTCGAGTTCCACAGCGGTTCAAAGATGGAGTTCCCGAACCGCAGGGCGAGGATGTTCTGCACCGTTTCCTTGCCGAGGTAGTGGTCGATGCGATAGAGCTGATCCTCGGCAAAGCAGGCCTGCAGCGAGCGGTTGACGGCGCGGGCGCTGGCGAGGTCACGACCGATCGGTTTTTCGACGATCAGACGGCTGAATGGCAGTGTCTGATCCGCCGGCGCAACCAGCCCGCCCTGTTTGAGTTGCTGTACACAGGTCTCGATGAAGGTCGGCGGGATCGCGAGATAGAACACCCGGCTGCCGTTGATACCGAAGTGCGGCTCGACCTCCTCGAGCCGCGCCTTCAGGCCGGCATAGGCTTCGGCTTGCGCGAAGTCACCCTGCTGATAAAACAGGTGGGATGCGAAGTCTTGCCAGTCCTCTTCGTTCAGGGCCCGACGTGAGAACTGTTCGATGCCCTCCCGTGCAAACCTCCGGTAGGCCTCGTCGCTGAGCGGATCGATCGAGAAACCAACCACCGCGAACTGGGTCGGTAGCAGCCCGTCGAGTGCCAGGTTGTACAGCGCGGGAATCAGCTTGCGCCTCGCCAGGTCACCGGCGCCGCCGAAGATGACGATGGTACAGGACTGCGGGAAGAGCTCGTCACCGGTCCCGCCGAGCAGCGGATTCGCCGGGTCTTCCAGCTCCGTTGTCACTTGCCCGGCTCCTGGTGCCCACCGAACTGCTTGCGCATCGCGGACAGCATCTTGTCGGCGTAACTCGCCTCCTGCCGCGACCGGAAACGCGCGAACAGTGCCGCCGTGAGGACGTGGGCGGGCACCGCCTCGTCGATCGCCGCCTGCACCGTCCAGCGGCCTTCCCCCGAATCAGCGACTTTGCCAGTGAACTCGGCAAGCTCCGGATCCTCCAGCAGTGCGATGGCGGTCAGGTCGAGCAACCACGAGCTCACCACACTGCCGCGTCGCCACAGCTCGGCGATCTCGGGCAGATCGAGTTCATAGCGGAGCTCCTCGGGCAGGGCTTCCGAGGCGGCGTTGCGAAAGATGTCGAATCCCTCGGCATAGGCCTGCATCAGCCCGTACTCGATGCCGTTGTGCACCATCTTGACGAAATGACCCGCGCCGACGGGACCGCAGTGCAGGTAGCCCCGCTCCGACTTCGAGAGCGTCTGCGCCGCTCGACCGGGCGTGCGCTCGATGTGGCCCGGCCCCGGTGCAAGGGTCTCGAACAGCGGGTCGAGCCGGTCGATGACCGCGGCATCGCCGCCGATCATCAGGCAATAGCCGCGCTCCCTGCCCCAGACGCCGCCGCTGGTACCCACGTCGACATAGTGAATGCCCGAGCGCGCGATCTCCCCGGCACGTCGCACGTCGTCTTTGAAATAGCTGTTGCCGCCGTCCACGATGGTGTCGCCGGCCGTGAAGCGCTGTGCCAGCGCCTTGACCACCGCCTCGGTCGGCGCGCCATCCGGGACCATGCACCAGGCGACACGTGGTGGCTCGAGCGCCGCCACGAACTCGTCGAGCGAGTGGGTTGCGCAATGCCCTTCGGCGACCAGCGCAGCGACATTGTCTTCATCGAGATCGTAGCCGACACAGGTGTGACCACCGTCGGCAAGACGACGCAGCATATTGGCGCCCATGCGGCCGAGACCGACCATTCCTATCTGCATTGTTCCTCCGCGGCTCATGCCAATGGCCGATCGCTGATTGCCTGCCGATCATGGAATCGGTGCTGGATGGATA
>JASFVZ010000327.1:0-3849 GCA_050049565.1 Chromatiaceae bacterium
GATCGCGGCGCTGAGCGCAGCGCCGATCTCTATGGCGCAAGCACGCGGATGGAGCAGGCGCGCAGCGCGATCATGCGCACCCAGTCCGAGATCCGGGCGATCGATGCCAAGCTGCGCGATGCCAAGAGCAAGGCGCCGTTCGACGGCGTGATCGTCGAGCGGTATGTCGAGGAGGGTGACACCGTTCAACCGGGGCAGCCGATGCTGATGTTCGCCGACGTTACCTGGCTGCAGATCGACGTAAACGTGCCGGCCCGGCTGGCCCAGGGACTTCAGCCGATGATGGTGCTGCAGGATGCGGCGACCTTCGACGATCACCCGGAGCCCGTGGCGGTCCGGGTAGCCC
Source organism: Chromatiaceae bacterium (assembly GCA_050049565.1). GTDB lineage: Bacteria > Pseudomonadota > Gammaproteobacteria > Chromatiales > Chromatiaceae > Thiosocius. The sequence continues at coordinate 347 of JASFVZ010000327.1, forward strand.
AGGTGTTCCCGATGGCCGATGTGCAGCGCCACACGATCAAGGTCAAGCTCGACATCCCGCAGGGTGTCTCGCAGCCGGGGATGTTTGCCAGGGTACTGATCCCGGACACCACGGGTCCGGTAAGCAGCCAACAGCCGGTCATACCGAGTACGGCGATCCGGTACCGCGGTAACCTGCCGGTTGTTTACATACAAAACGAAGCCGGCGAGCCGGAGCTACGGATGATACGCCAGGGCAAACAACTCGATAATGGAATGACGATGGTGCTGTCAGGCGTCGCGCCAGGCGACCGTGTCTATCCCAATCCCGGCCCCGACATGATCAGCAGGACCCGCGCCGAGTAACGGTACGACCCCGCCGGTTGCCATCCGGGCCGGCCTGCTCAAGAACGGACATAGCTACGCATGAGCGATCAAGGCAGCACGCCGCCCGTCGATCCTTCCGAGCCGGGCGCTCCCCACAACAATCTCGGAATGGCGGGCACCATGGCCCGCTTCTTCATCAACTCGCCGCTGTCGCCATTGCTGTTCCTGGCGATGCTGATGCTCGGGATCATGGGTCTGATGATGACCCCGCGCCAGGAAGACCCCCAGATCTCGGTGCCGATGGTCGACCTGATGGTGCAATACCCGGGTGCCAATCCGGACCAGGTGGCGGCGCTTGCGGTACAACCGCTCGAACGGATCATGTACGAAATCGAGGGCGTCAAGCACGTCTACTCGGCCAGCCAGCGCGGCATGGGCATCGTCACGATCCAGTTCGAGGTTGGCGAGGAGATGGAGAACTCGCTGGTCAAGGTCAATGACAAGCTCGAGTCGAACATGGACCGCATCCCGCCCGGGGTCATGCCGCCGCTGGTAAAGGCCAAGGGCATCGACGACGTGCCGATCATCAACCTGACCCTCTGGTCGGAACGCGATTACAACGCCGACGGCGTTCCGGATGTCGACGACTCGCAGCTGCGGCGCCTCGCGCAATCGGTGCTGCAGCACATCAAGGAGATCCCTGAAACCGGCAACAGCTTCGTTGTCGGGGGGCGTGCCGAACAGGTCACGGTAGAGGTCTACCCGGAGCGCCTGGCCGGATTCGGTCTCAGCCTCGGCCTGGTCGCCCAGGCCATACAGGCCAGCAACGTCGAGCAGCAGATGGGCGGTTTCGAGTCCGGCGGCAGCCACATGATGGTCGTGTCCGGGGCCTTCCTGGAGACGGTCGAGGACATCAAACGGCTGCAGGTCGGCAGTCACAACGGTATGCCGGTCTATGTGCAGGACGTCGCCGATGTCCGCCAGGGGCCCGAGGACGCATCCCAGACGGTTGCCTACTACACGGGGGCTGCCTCGGAAGACCCGAACCGCGCCATCAGCGTTCCCGCTGTCACCATCGCGGTGGCGAAGAAGAAAGGCACCAACGGCGTCAGCGTTGCCGAGGCGATCATCGACCGGGTCAACCAGCTAAAAGGGCGGCTGATTCCCAACGACGTCAACGTCAGTATCACCCGGAACTACGGAGAGACCGCCAAGCAGAAGGTCAACGACCTGATCTTCAAGCTCTTTATTGCCACCTTTTTCGTTTTTCTCCTGGTCTGGATCGCGTTCCGCGCGCTCAAGCCGGCGTTCGTGGTCCTGATGGTTGTGCCGGTCGTGTTGCTGTTCACGATCCTGGTCGCCTGGCTTCTCGATTTCACGATCGATCGCGTATCGCTGTTCGCGCTGATCTTCTCGATCGGCATCCTGGTCGACGATGCCATCGTTGTCGTCGAGAACATCTACCGACGATGGCTCGAGGAAGGCCAGACCGATATGGCCACCGCGGTCGACGCGGTGCGCGAGGTCGGCAACCCGACGATCCTGGCGACCCTCACCGTGATCGGCGCCCTGCTACCGATGGGCGCGGTCAGCGGGATGATGGGGCCCTACATGCTGCCGATCCCCGTGCTGGGGTCGGTCGCCATGGTGATCTCGCTGTTCGCCGCCTTCGTCTTTACGCCCTATTTCGCGATCCACGGGCTGTTCAAGCCCACCATGCACTACCTGGAGAGTGCGGAGAAGCGCGAGCACAAGGAGGCTGAGTGGCTGGAGGGGCTGTACCGACGCATCCTCATGCCGATGATCCTCGATCCGCGCCGGGCCCGGCTGTTCAAGCTGGCGATGTGGGGCTCGCTGATCCTCATGTGCTCGTTCTTCTACTTCAAGTGGGTGGCGGTCAAGATGCTGCCGCTCGACAACAAGCCCGAATTCTCGGTCGTGCTCGATATGCCGGAGGGCACCGCACTGGCCGACACGGGCAACATGGCGCACGTCATTGCCGAGCGTCTGCGCAAACTGCCCGAGGTGACCGCTGCACAGATCTATGTCGGAACCGCCAGGCCGTTCGACTTCAACGGCATGGTGCGCCACTACTACCTGCGCCAGCACCCGTGGCAGGCCGAAGTGCAGTTGCAGCTGCTCAACAAGACCGAGCGCGACCGCTCGAGCCACGAGATCGCGGTCGAAGCCCGAGCGATGGTCACCGACCTGGTCGAGGGGAGTGGGGCGAGCTTTGCAGTGGTCGAGATGCCGCCCGGACCACCCGTTCTCCAGTCGGTGGTTGCCGAAGTCCACGGGCCGGATCCGGAGACGCGCCGCCAGGTCGCCCGCGACCTGACCGAGATATTCCGGCAGACCGAAAGCCTGCGTGATGTCGACAACTACATGCGCGAGCCCTACGACTACTGGCACTTCGAGGTCGACAACGAGAAGGCCCAGCGTCGCGGTATCTCCACCGAGGCGATCAACCGCGAGCTGTCGATGGCCCTCGGCGGTTTCGTCCTGGGCGACGTGAAGCAGCGGGCCGGTCATGAACCGATCAACATCGTTATCCAGGTACCGTTGGCCGAACGCTCACAGATCAACCGGCTGGGCGACATCCTGGTGCTGTCGCCGACCACCGGTGTCGGGGTGCCGCTACGTGAGTTGGGGACCTTCGAGCGGCGTACCGAGGACCACATCATCTATAACAAGGACCTGCGCCCGGTCGAGTATGTCGTTGCCGATGTCGGCGGACGGCTAGCCGCACCGATCTACGGCATGCTGCAGGTCGAGCAAAAGCTCGAGGAACTGGGCTGCGAGACACCGGATGGCGTGGTCCTGTGTGATCACATCTACTACACGGGCCCGCCGCCGGATGACAGCGTGTCCTCGTTCGAGTGGGCCGGGGAGTGGACGGTCACCTACGAGACCTTCCGTGACATGGGTATCGCGTTCGGTGCGGCCCTGGTGCTGATCTATATCCTGGTCGTCTGGGAGTTCAGCAACTTCCGGATACCGGGGCTCATCATGGCGCCGATCCCGCTGACCCTGCTCGGGATCATCCCGGCGCACATGCTGTTCTTCCAGATGGGCTGGGGTGGCGAGTTCACGGCGACCTCGATGATCGGCTGGATCGCGCTGGCCGGGATCATCGTGCGTAACTCGATATTGCTCGTCGACTTCTCCGTGCATCGCATCCAGGAGGGTGATTCGGTC
>JASFVZ010000328.1:0-3846 GCA_050049565.1 Chromatiaceae bacterium
ATCAAAGGGGTCAGTTTCGATTGATTGCTCGTTCCCAGACCATTTTGCCAATCAATCGAAACTGACCCCTTTGATCGTGATCCCTTTGATCGACAGGTTCAACCCCCGAGCTTCTTCTCGAGGTAATGGATATTCATGCCGCCGCGCTGGAAGACCTCGTCGGCCATGATCTTGGCCTGCAGCGGGATATTGGTCTTGATGCCGTCGATGACCATCTCGGACAGCGCGGTGCGCATGCGCGCGATCGCGACATTGCGGTTCTCGCCGTGGGTGATCAGTTTGCCGATCATCGAGTCGTAGTACTGGGGGACACGGTAGCCGTTGTACAGGTGGGTCTCGACCCGCACGCCCGGCCCGCCCGGCACGTGCAGCTGCTCGATGACGCCGGGGCTCGGCATGAAGGTATCCGGATCCTCGGCGTTGATCCGGCACTCGATCGCGTGGCCGCGCACCTGGATGTCTTCCTGCTTGCAGGCCAGCGGTTTGCCGTCGGCGATCAGCAGCTGGGCCTTGACGATGTCGACGCCGGTGATCATCTCGGTCACCGGGTGTTCGACCTGGACCCGGGTATTCATCTCGATGAAGTAGAACTCGCCGTCTTCATAGAGGAACTCGAAGGTGCCGGCGCCGCGGTAGCCGATCCGGCGGCAGGCGTCGGCGCAGCGCCCGCCGATCTCCTGGCGAAGTTCGTCGCTGATCCCGGGTGCCGGCGCCTCTTCGACCACCTTCTGGTGGCGGCGCTGCATCGAGCAGTCGCGCTCGGCCAGGTGGATCGCATTGCCATGGGTGTCGGCCAGGACCTGGAACTCGATGTGGCGGGGGTTGGCGAGGAATTTCTCCATGTAGACGGTGTCGTTGCCGAACGCCGCACCGGCCTCGGCGCGGGTCAGCGAGATGGCGCTGAGCAGCGCCGCCTCGGCGTGCACCACCCGCATGCCACGTCCACCGCCTCCGCCGGCCGCCTTGATGATCACCGGATAGCCGATGTCGCGGGCCAGCTGCAGGCTGCGCTCCTCGTCGTCGTCGAGCGGCCCGTCGGATCCGGGCACGGTCGGCACGCCGGCCTGTTTCATCGCCTCGATCGCGGTGATCTTGTCGCCCATCAACCGGATGGTCTCGGGCTTCGGCCCGATGAAGACGAAACCGGACTGCTCGACCCGCTCGGCGAAGTCGGCGTTCTCGGACAGGAAGCCGTAACCCGGGTGGATCGCCTGGGCGTCGCAGACCTCGGCGGCGCTGATGATGGCGGGTACGTTCAGGTAGCTGGCCGCGACGCTGGCCGGTCCGATGCAGACGGACTCGTCGGCCAGGCGCACGTGCTTGAGGTCGCGGTCGGCCTCGGAATGGATCGCGACCGTGCGGATACCGAGCTCGCGGCAGGCGCGCAGGATGCGCAGCGCGATCTCACCCCGGTTGGCGATGACGACCTTATCGAGCATCGCGTCAGCCGATCACGAACAGCGGCTCGTTGTACTCGACCGGCTGGCCGTTCTCGACCAGGCACTCCAGCACCTTGCCGGATTTGTCGGCCTCGATCTGGTTGAGGATCTTCATCGCCTCGATGATGCACAGGGTATCGCCGGTCGAGACCGTCTGCCCCTCGGAGACGAACGGCTTGGCGCCCGGTGATGCCGCCCGATAGAAGGTCCCGACCATCGGTGAGCGGATGATGTGTCCCTCGGGTTCCTTGGCGCTCGAGGGGGCTTCGGCAGCCGCCGTGACCGCTGCAGACGCCTGCTCGGCCGGCGCGGCAACTGTCATGCCGGCGGGCATCGCCATCGGTACCGCGCTGCTGGCGCGGCTGATGCGGACCGATTCCTCGCCTTCGTGGATCTCGATCTCGGCGACGTCCGATTCCTCGAGCAGTTCGATCAGTTTCTTGACTTTGCGGATGTCCATACTTCGACGGTTCCTTGAATTCGCGATGTCTGCCCGGCGTCAGCCGTCCAACCGGCGCCGGGCGGCGGCCAGTGCCAATTCGTAGCCGTGTGCACCCAGGCCGCTGATCACGCCGACCGCCACGTCCGACAGATAGGACCGGTGACGAAAGGCCTCGCGGGCAAACACGTTCGACAGGTGCACCTCGATGAACGGGATGGCAACGGCGAGCAGGGCGTCGCGCAGGGCGACGCTGGTGTGGGTCAGCGCGGCGGGGTTGATCAGGATGAACGCCACGCCGTCGGCGCCGGCCTGGTGGATGCGGTCGATCAGCGCGTGTTCGGCGTTGCTCTGGAAGAACTCGAGCAGGTGTTCGCCGGCCGCCGCACGCAGCGTCTGTTCCAGGGTCGCGAGGGTCTCGGTGCCATAGTGCCCCGGCTCGCGCGAACCCAGCAGGTTCAGGTTCGGGCCGTTCAGGACGAGAATGCGGGCCATGATCTGCGGGGCTTCCTCGCGCCTGCTTGGGCGCGCGTGCGCTAAGTATCGTTATTTGCGCCGAACAGGCGGTGATCTGACGCCAATTTTCGGCCAGAAGCCCGGATTTGTCTAGGGTCGCAGTTCCTGCATGAGGCCCGTTGAGGGTATTCAGCCGGCCCCGCTGAGCTCGCGCAGCAGGGGTTCGAGCTCAGCGCGCTCAAGCTCGCCGGCGTGGCGCAGCACGACCTCACCACCGGGCCGCGCGACCACGGTGAACGGCAGACCCTCGTAGTGGTTGCCGAGGCGGCGTGACATGGCGATGGCATCCATGTCGCCGAGCAGGACCGGGTAGTTGACGCGGTAGTTGTCGGCGAATTCGCGGACCGGTTCGGCATCGTCTATGGCGATGCCGATGAACTGGACCCGGCCCGCGAAGTCGTCCTGCAGTTCGACGAACAGCGGCGTCTCCTTGCGGCACGGCGGGCACCAGGTGGCCCAGAAATTGAGCACCACGACTTTGTCGTTGAATTCGTTGCTGTGGCGCTCACGACCGGTCAGGTCCGGGTAGTTGAAGGCCGGCAGGGCGTCGATCTGCTCGACCGTCTCGACCACCGGGTTGGGCGGCTTGGGCGCCGTGCGGTCGTCGAGGGCGCGCCAGGCGAAACCGCTGGCCGCGCCAACCAGGGCACCGCCGACGGCGATCAGGAAATAGTTGCGGATCTTCAAAACGACAATGCCTCGTTCAGATGCTGCGCAAAGGGTTCGGGCCCTTTGAAACCGAGCAGGCGTAGATGGCGGATCTCTTCTCCGCCGGGTGTCCAGAATATCATCGCCGGTGGTGCCGGTATGCCGATGTGGTCCTGCAGGGCCTTGTCGGCATCGTCCTGGCGTGTCACGTCGGCCTGCAACAGGGTCATTTCAGACATCAGACCGGCGACCTTGGGGTCCGTGAAGGTCTGGCGTTCCATCTGTTTGCAGTAGGTGCACCAGTCGGCATAAAAGTCGAGCATGACCGGCTGGCGGGCGGCCCGGGCGGCGGCCAGCTCCTCATCGAGGTCGTCGATCGTCTTGATGCGCTTGAACGCGGCGTGCTCTACGCCGGTACTGGCGCCTGCCGCAAAGACGCCGCGCAGCGGCTGGATCGTGTCCTTGCTGCCCAGCGCCGCGCCGAGCAGGAAGGTGGTGCCGTAGATCACCGCGGCGAGCCCGAGCCCCTTCCAGAGCTTGTGCCAGCCGCCGACGCCTTCCCTCAGTGGCTCGAGCGCGCCCATGTAGATGCCTGCCCCGATCAACAGCAGGCCCCAGGCCAGCATGATGACCATGTCCGGTATGTAGGTCGGGACCAGGCGTTCGAACATGGTCAGCGCGATGCCGAGCATCAGCACGCCGAATACCGCCTTGACTGCATCCATCCAGGCGCCGGCGCGCGGCAGTATCTTGCCGGCCGATGCGCCGATCAGCAGCAGTGGGACGCCCATGCCGATGCCCATC
>JASFVZ010000329.1:0-3844 GCA_050049565.1 Chromatiaceae bacterium
CAAGCAGATCGAAGGCGGGCGCGGGGCGCAGCCTCTTCGTACCAATGTATATTCGCCAATGCTCGCGCGCGTACGTCAGAGCATTGAGCTGATCGAACCGGCGGTGCGCGGGCACGATACCGCGCTAGCACTAAAAATTAGCCAGATCGAGCAAAAACTCAAACGTGACTATCGTAATGTGCTGCAGCATTACACTGCAGCGCTGAAGAGCGAGAAGAACACCGAAGACCTGTTGCGCGCGCTTTTCGTCGGACACAGCATCGAGCAGATGGGCGACGCGCTGCTCTCGATTGGGGAATCCATCGTAGCGGTGAACCTTGGGCAACGCGTCAATATGGAACGCTACCACTCATTGAGGGAATCGGTGGCGACGCTCGACCACAGCAATACGTCTGACCTGCAGATCGAACCGATTGCCGAGACACGCTCTGGCGGCAAGATATCCGGAATCAGCTCCGCGAAAGGTGGCTCGCAGGGTTTCGTGGCGGTCCTGAAGGACGGACAGAAGCGTAAGCTCAACGAGGAGCGCCAGCGGGTCAAGGGATGGCATCAGGTGTTCCCGGGGCTGGCGCCGAAGATTCTCGACTACAAGAAGCGCGGCCAGTCGGCTTCTCTTCTGATCGAGCACCTGCCCGGCCTGACTATGGAACAGATCCTGTTACACGAGCGTCCGGCGTTACTCGAAGAGGCACTGCATCAGCTTTGTGCGACGCTGCGTTCGGTTTGGAATGAGACCCGCACGGAGACACCCATTTCGGCCGATTTCATGGGCCAGCTGAATACCCGCCTGGAAGACGTGTTCAAGATCCACCCGGAATTCAGAAATGGGGCCCAAGCGATCTGCGGGGAGATCGTGTCACCTTTCAAGCAGCTGATCAGACGCGCTCAACAGGCCGAGATTGACTCCCCGGCGCCGTTTTCTGTCTACATCCACGGTGACTTCAATCTCGACAACATCATCTACGATCCCGTTGAGCAGCGGATCAATTTCATCGATCTGCACCGTTCGCAGTATATGGACTATGTGCAGGATGTATCGGTGTTCATGGTGTCCAACTATCGTTTACAGATACTCGATACTGCCCAACGCCGGCGAATCATGGGCCTTGCGACCGATTTTTATCGCAGCGCAAACCAATATGCGGAACAGGTGGAAGACCATGGTTTCCATTTTCGCCTGGCACTTGGGCTAGCACGCTCGTTTGCGACCTCGACGCGCTTCATTTTGGACGAATCACTGGCCCGTCGAATGTTCCTGCGCGCACGTTTCCTGATCGAACGGGCTGTCGCGACGGATCGGCGGAAGATCGATCGATTCCGTGTTCCAATCAAGGAGATCTTCGTTGGCTGATGTTCGGATAGGCGTCGTCGGTATTCCAGGGAAATGGTCGACCGAGACCCTGGCCGATGCAATCGAGCGGCGAACAGGGTTCCGGCTGGTGATTGATATGGGCCAGGTTGCACTCGATTTGACTGAGCCGAGGCTGATGTTCGAAGGGGAGGATCTTTGCGGTCTCGACGGCCTTATCGTGAAAAAAATCAGTGCCGCGTACAGCCCGCACACGCTCGATCGGCTGGAGTTGCTACGCATCGCGGAATCGGCAGGCGTCAGGGTCTTCAGTCGCGCTGACAACATGTTGCGCCTGGTTGACAGACTCAGCTGCACGGTGGGCCTCCGCGTCGCCGGCATCCCGATGCCGGACACGCGAGTCACCGAGGATCCGATCGCCGCGGTCGCGGCCGTCAGTGCCTTCGGTCGCGCGGTATTCAAACCGCTGTTCTCGACCAAGGCACGCGGTATGTGCCTGATAGATGCCGGCATGCGCGAATCCAAGGTACGTGCGTTGGTCGAAGAATTCCGGCGTAAGAATCCGGTCATGTACATCCAACGCCACTTGGACTTGTCTGGCCGGGACCTGGGTCTCGTATTCTTGGGTGGAGAGTATCTCGGCACCTATGCACGCGTTTCACGGCCCGGAAGCTGGAATACGACGATAAAAAGTGGCGGGCGGTATGCTCAGCACACGCCGTCCGCCGAGGTAATCGATCTTGCAGATCGCGCACAGGCGTCCTTCGGGATGGATTTCACCACGGTCGACGTCGCGGAGACCGCGGATGGTCCTATCGTCTTTGAAGTATCCGCTTTCGGCGGCTTCCGCGGCGCACTCGAAGGGGCCGGTATAGACGCAGCCTCCGCCTATGCGGACTATGCGATCGCACGGATCGATCGATGACGGCCACGAAAGAGACCGTATCCCACTATGCCGGGCTTTTGATCGGTAACACAGTACTGAACGCACGCGCGCTGTACCTGCGCCATGCGGCATCGACACTGCGGGTCCGCTCCAACAGCACGGCGCTGCTGGACCGTTTGGCACGCTATTTCTCGCACGTATCGGTCGCCGCGACCGACACCGATATGGAGGTGATAGCGATCGATCGCGCGACGCTTGAACTGGATATCGACTTCATCGACTGGAGGCGAGAACCTGGCAAAGCCGGACGCAAGGACAGCTATGTCGACCTCGAAGGTGGCCGGCTGCTACGCAAGGTCCGTACCGGCATGGTCTTCCTGCAGAGCGAGGATAAACGCATCGCCGTCGGCCCCTGCCTTCGCCACGACAATCAGCTGATCAATTTCATCAACAGTCAATTCATGAATCGTCTGCAGCAAGACGGCTGGTTGATTTGTCATGCGGCGGGGCTCGTTAAAGGTGGTCAAGTGCTGGCTTTGGCCGGTTTTTCCGGGGGCGGTAAATCGACACTGATGCTGCAATTGCTCGATGACACCGGCGCTACCTATCTGAGCAACGACCGGCTTTTCGTGCGGCGCAGTCATGGCGAGACAATGGCTTGTGGTATCCCAAAGCTGCCACGCGTCAATCCCGGGACGATTGTGCACAATCCCAGACTGCACCCCTTGCTGCCCGACCTCGACCGCAATGCCCTGCTCCGCCTGCCGGCCGAGGCACTGTGGGAACTTGAGGACAAACATGACGTCTTCATCGACGAGATCTTCGGCACCGGGCGTATCGCTGACCGCGGGAGGCTGGCAGTGTTCCTGGTCCTGAATTGGCGGCGTGGGAGCGGGCGTCCGACCGAACTGCAACGAGTTGATCTCGAGCAGCGGCCCGACCTGCTCGATGCCATCATGAAATCACCCGGCCCCTTCTACATGGATGCAGACGGATGCCCCTACCGCGATTCGACACCGCTCGACCATGGCGCCTATTTGGCCGCCTTGTCAGGTGTCGCAGTCTACGAGGTCAGCGGCGCGGTGGATTTTTCCGCGATGCCGAAAAGGCTGCGCGATTCAAGATGGTGGCAGCGACATGCGTGAATTACTGATCATGCGTCATGGTAAGGCCGAATCCGGTGTTGCCAGTGACGATCTGCACCGGCCGCTCAAGGACCGGGGCAAACGCGGTGCACAGCGACTTGGGGTCTGGCTGGCCGGAAAAGGGCTCGTCCCGGACTACATCGTCGCATCCCATGCCGTTCGCGCGAGGGAGACCGCGGCCAAGTGCGCCAAGGCAATGGAGATCGATGCCCGACGGCTGTACATCGATGAACGCATCTACCAGGCGCACACCGCTGAACTGCTCGAGGTGCTGGCTGCGTGCCCGGACGATGCACAACGCGTCCTGCTCGTAGGCCACAACCCGGGGCTGAAGCAGTTACTTGAGCACCTGGCGGATGCCGACCAGCGCCTGGCTTCGCTGCCCACCGCATCGCTGGTCCGGTTACGGCTCGCTGATGACTGGAGCCGACTGTTCGCCGGGCAAGGCGAGCTCGTCGACCGAGTGAATTCGTCCGAGCTGCCGAAAAAATTCCCCTTTCCGTC
>JASFVZ010000047.1:0-8852 GCA_050049565.1 Chromatiaceae bacterium
ACTTGGTACGCGGGTTGTAGCGCATGATGGCGTAGAAGTTGTCGAGTCCGACCCAATATTCCTGACCGGAATCGGTATCGAATGCCATCAGGCTGACTTTGCGCGGTGCGCTCTCGAGCGCTGGCGATGCTATGCCGGCCTCGCGCAGCGCCGACGGTGCCAGCGATGGTTTTGCCCCGGCCTCGACCAGCTGGCGATGACTGCCGTTGACGCCCGTCGCAGGCGCCGTCACCGGCTCGCCAGGGCGCCAGCTGCCCTTCTCGACGAAGTAGTTCGCAACACTGCCGATGACATCATCCGGGTTTTCCCAGATGTCGCGGCGGCCGTCGCCGTCGAAGTCGATCGCGTAGATGCGGTAGCTGTCCGGCATGAACTGCGGCATGCCCATCGCGCCGGCATACGAGCCTGTCGGGTAGGTGGGATCGATGTCCTCCTCGCGGGCGAAGCGCAGGAAGTGACTCAACTGCTCGCGGAAGAAGCGGCCGCGGCGCGGATAGTGGAAGCCCAGCGTGTGCAGGGCGTCGAGCACCCGGTGGCCGCCGGTGAAGCCGCCATACCGCGTCTCGACACCCAGTACCGCGACGATGATCTGTGGTGGCACACCGAATTCACGCTCCGCCCGGGCCAGGGCGTCGGCGTGTTCGCGCCAGAACGCCACGCCACCCTCGATACGCGACGGTGTCAGGAAGATGGCCCGGTATTCGCTCCAGTTCAGCCGCTTCTCGGCGGGTCGCGAGATGGCCTCGAGTATCGGTTTGCGCAACTCGGCCTGGTACAGCGTACGGGTCACCTGCGCACGGTCGAAACCATGCTTGCTGACCATGTCGTCAATGAAGTCTGCGCGCAACTGGTCGGGCGTCTTGCCCGAAACGGAGGCGGATAGACAGGTAGCCAGTAAGGCGATTGCCGGTTTCTTCATCAGGTAGGGAGGAGGCGCCGATGGGTGTGTATCGACATCAGAATACCGAACGCGGCCATCAAGGTCACCAGCGATGTACCGCCGTAACTGACCAGTGGAAGCGGTACCCCGACGACCGGCAGCAGGCCCGTCACCATACCGGTGTTGACGAACAGGTAGACGAAGAACACCAGCACCAGGGCGCCGGCCAGCAGGCGCGTGAAGGTGTCCTGGGCGCGGCTCGCGATGAACAGGCCGCGCCCAATGATGAACAGGTAGAGCGCCAGCAGCATCAGCACGCCGACCAGTCCGAACTCCTCGGCCAGCACCGCGAAGATGAAATCGGTATGGCGCTCGGGCAGGAAGTCGAGCTGAGACTGGGTGCCGTTCAACCAGCCTTTGCCGTAGACGCCGCCGGATCCGATCGCGATCTTCGACTGGATGATGTGATACCCGGCGCCGAGCGGGTCCTTCTCGGGATCGAGAAAGGTCAACACCCGCTGGCGCTGGTAATCCCGCATCAGGTACCAGGCGACCGGCGCTACCGCCGCTGCGCCAACCGCGAGCCCGCCGATCAGCCGCCAGCTGATCCCCGCGAGGAACAGGACCAGGATGCCGGCACTCGCGACCAGCAGCGCGGTGCCAAGGTCGGGCTGCTTGGCGATCAGCAGTACCGGAACGATGATCATCAGGGCGGCAACGGCGAGCCGACGCCATGTCGGCGGCAGGCGTTCTTCGGCAAGGTACCAGGCGATCATCAGCGGCACCGCCAGCTTGACCAGCTCCGACGGCTGGAAGCGAATCACCCCGAGATCCAACCAGCGCTGTGCCCCTTTGCCGACCTGCCCGGCCACCAGTACCGCGACGAGCAGCGCCAGGCCGATGCCGTACAGCCAGGGACTCCAACGGCGCAGCGTTGCCGGATTGACCTGCGCGACCGCCACCATGACGATCAGCGCGACGCCGATCCGAATCGCCTGACGCTGGGTCTGCGCCAGGTTCTCACCGGATGCCGAGTACAGCACGATCAGGCCGAAGCCGCACAGCAGCAGCAGCCCGACCAGCATGGGCAGGTCGATGTGGAAGACGGCCAGCAGCCCCTGGCGCCGCGCCGGATCCGTCGGGGTGAGATCGCCCAGCTGCCGGGTCGAGTAGTTCAAGTACCCTCTCCGACGAGCTTCGGTTGCGGCTGGCCGGGTACCAGATAGGCATCCATGATGGTGCGTGCGATCGGCGCGGCCACCGCGCTGCCGGAGCCGCCGTTCTCGACCACCACCGCCACCGCGATCTTCGGGTCGTCAGCCGGCGCATAGGCAACGAAGAGCGCATGGTCGCGCAGCTTCTTTTCGATCTCCTCCTCGTTGTATTCCTCGTCCTGGGCGACCGTGAAGACCTGCGCGGTACCGGTCTTGCCGGCGATCCGGTAGTCGGTGCTGCGGATCCGCTTGGCGGTGCCGCGTTGCCCCTCAACGACCTCGATCATGGCGAGCTGCACATCCTGCCAGTGGGCGGGGCGTTCGATCTGGATCGGCCGCGCGCGTGCCGGGATCGGGTTGATCTCGCCGGTCTCCCGCGAGCGCAGATGGTCGACGACGCGCGGTTCCAGGAAGGTACCGTTGTTGGCGATGGCCGCGGTGGCGGCCGCGAGCTGCAGCGGCGTCGACAGGAAGTACCCCTGGCCGATACCCATGATCAGTGTCTCACCGGGGTACCAGGGCTGGCGCCGGGCGCGGCGTTTCCAGGCGCGCGACGGCAACAGGCCGGACGATTCGCCGGTCAGGTCGATCTCGGTGCGGGCGCCGAAGCCGAACTGCCCCAGGTACTGGTTCAGCTTGTCGACGCCGAGATCGTGCGCCAGCTTGTAGAAGAAGACGTCGCATGACTGGACGATGGCGGATTCGATGTCCATCGGACCATGGCCGCTCTTCTTCCAGTCGCGATAGCGATGGGTATTGCCCGGCAGCTGATAGAAGCCGGGGCAGTAGGTCGTGGAATCGAACTGGATGGCCTGCAACTCCAGGCCGGCGAGGCCCATGAAGGGCTTGACCGTGGACCCTGGCGGGTATTGGCCGCGCAGCGCCCGGTTGTAGAGCGGTCGGCTGTCGTTCTGCTGCAGCGCCTTGTAATTCTTGCTGCTGATCCCTTCGACGAACTCGTTCGGGTCGTAGCCGGGCTGGCTGACGAAGGCCAGTACGCCACCGGTCTGGGGGTCTATCGCGACCGCCGCGCCGATGTTTTCGCCGAATGCCCGGGTGGCGACCTCCTGGAGGCCGATATCGAGATGCAGGTGGATATCGACACCCGGTTCGGGGGGCGTCTGGGTCAGGGTGCGCACCCGGCGGCCGGCGGCATTGACCTCGACCTGCTCCAATCCCACCTCGCCATGCAGCGCCGACTCATAGGTCTTCTCGACGCCGATCTTGCCGATGTGGCTGCTACCGGCGTAATTCGAGGCGTCGATCCGTTCGATGTCCCGCTGGCTGATCCGGCCGACGTAGCCGAGCACATGGGTCGTGATGTCCTCGAACGGATAGTGGCGCAGCAACTGGGCCTTGATATCGACACCCGGAAAGCGGTGTCGATGGACCGAGAACTGGGCGGTCTCCTCCTGGCTGATATTGACCCGGATCGGTACGCTGTCGAAACGCCGTTTGCGTTGCTTGAGCTCCCAGAATCGCTCGCGGTCGTCGTCGCTGATCTCGATGATTCGACCCAGTTCCTCGATGGTCTCCTCGAGGTCGCCGACCTGCTCCGGGGTGATTTCCAGGCTGTAGGCCGGGCGGTTCTGGGCCAGCAATACGCCGTTGCGGTCGAAGATCAGCCCACGCGTCGGCGGCAGGGGCAGGACCTTGACGCGATTGTCGCGCGACAGCGTGGTGAAGTGCTGGTGCTCGACCACCTGTAGCTGCACCATCCGCCAGACCAGCACCAGCACGGCCGTGAGCACGATCAGTCCGGCAACGATCGACCGTGTCAGGAAGGCCTGGCTTTCGCGAATACTGTCTTTGAGCTGCATGGACGCGCGCGATACCTGCCGGTGTTCAGTTGACTTTGAAGTGGCGCCGGGTCTTGCGCAGCGTGACAAAAACCCAGGGCCACAACAAGGCGCCGATCACCGGCACCAGCCAATAGCTGAGACCCGGTGCGACGCCGCGGGTTGCACCGACCACCCAAAGCGCCAACAGGTGTTCGACCAGCAGCAGGACCAGTACGCCGAGCGACTGCTGCCAGAACGGAAATACGCGGATCCGTTGGTGCAGCTGGATCGCGATGAAGGTCACGACCGAAAGGCCCAGGGCATGTTGGCCGAGCAGCGTTCCGGTCAGTACATCGAGAATGATCCCGGCGGTGAATCCGCTGCCGACGCCGACCCGGTGCGGCAGGGCAATGGCCCAGTAGATCAGCACCAGGGTCACCCATTGCGGGCGGTAGGGGCGGGCCCACTCGGGTATTGGCAGAATCGTCAGCAGCATGCCGACCACGACGGTGATGACGATCACCAGATAGCCTCGACCGCTACTCATTCCTCTGCGTCGCTGGCGGCCGGGGCAGGTTCGGGTATATCCGGCGTGTCGAGGGTGGACGGGGTATCGGTCGGCTGTAGCGGGCTACCGAGGGACAGCTCGGCGGGGATGGTCCAGACCAGCAGAACCTCTCGGCTGCGGTCCAGGCGGGCCGTAGGAGCTGCCTGTACGCTGGAGAAAGGCGCATCCGGCGACCGGTCGATCCGGGTCACTGTCGCCACCGGGTAGCCGGGCGGAAACTTGCCGCCGAGACCGGAGGTCACGAGCAGGTCTCCCTCGACGATGTCGGAGTTGGTCGGCAGGTAGGGGAGTTTGAGCTGGTCGATTCGGCCCGTACCCACCGCGATCGTGCGCAGGCCGTTCCTCATTACCTGGACCGGGAGTGCGTGGCTGCTGTCGGTGATCAGCAGCACGGTCGACGCGAACGGCGTCACGTTGATCACCTGGCCCATCACCGCCCGGGCATCCAGGACCGGCTGTCCGACGAACACCCCGGACGTCGCGCCCTTGTTGATCACGACCTGCTGAATGTAGGGGTCGAGGTCGACCGACGAGAGTTCTGCGATCAGCACCCGATCACCGATCTTGAACGAGGAATCGAGCAGGTCGCGCAGCCGCATGTTCTCGTGCTGCAGGGCCTGGTACTTCTGCAGCTCCGCCCGCAGGCGCAGATTGTGGGCGCGCAGGTCCCGGTTCTCATCGATGAGCTGCTCACGCGAACTGGTGGTCTCACCCAGCCAGCGTGTCGTCGTGAACGGCAGATCGGCGATGAAATGCAGCGGGTAGGCCACGACCGCCAGGGTACTGCGCAGGCGTTCGAGGTGCTGAAACCGGTGATCCAGCACCAGCAGGATCAGAGATGCGAGCACGGCCACGACCAGCCTGGTGGTCTGTGAGGGCCCTTGCGCGAAAATGAGCTTGATGGTGGGTGCCCCGTGCCATTCTGCGCCGGAACCGACAACCCGCCGTGACGGCCGGTGTCGTGTTACTCGACCGTGAAGATCTCGCCGCCGCGTTCGTCCATCATTTCCAGGGCCCGGCCTCCGCCGCGTGCGACGCACGTCAACGGGTCCTCGGCGATGATCACGGGCAGCCCGGTTTCTTCCTCGATCAGGCGGTCCAGGTCTTTCAGAATCGCGCCGCCGCCGGTCAGCACGATGCCGCGCTCGGCGACGTCGGCGCCCAACTCCGGGGGGGTCTGCTCGAGCGCCTTCTTGACGGCGTCGACAATGCCGGACAACGGCTCCTGGAGGGCCTCGAGTATCTCGTTGGAACTCAGGGTGAAGCTGCGCGGGACGCCTTCGGCCAGGTTGCGTCCCTTGACTTCGAGTTCGCGGACCTCGTTGCCGGGATAGGCAGAGCCGATCTGCTGCTTGACCTTTTCGGCCGTTGCCTCACCGATCAGCGTGCCATAGTTGCGGCGCACGTAATTGATGATGGCTTCATCGAATTTATCGCCGCCGATCCGCACCGAGTTGGAGTAGACGATGCCGTTGAGCGAGATGATCGCGACCTCGGACGTTCCGCCCCCGATATCGAGCACCATCGAACCGCGTGCCTCGTCCACCGGCAGGCCGGCGCCGATGGCCGCCGACATGGGCTCCTCGATCAGATAGACCTCGCGCGCACCGGCCCCGGCGGCGGATTCCTTGATCGCCCGGCGCTCGACCTGGGTGGAGCCGCAAGGGACGCAGACCAGCACCCGCGGACTCGGCCGGATCAGACGCGATTCATGGACCTTGTGAATGAAGTACTGCAGCATCTTCTCGGTCACGGTGAAGTCTGCGATCACGCCTTCCTTCATGGGTCTGATCGCGGTGATGTTTGCCGGTGTACGGCCGAGCATCTTCTTGGCATCCTCGCCGACCGCGGCGACCGACTTCGGCCCACCCGGACCGCGGTCCTGACGGATGGCCACCACGGACGGTTCGTTCAGCACGATCCCCTGATCACGTGCGTAGATCAGGGTGTTGGCAGTGCCGAGGTCGATGGAGAGGTCATTGGAGAAAAGCCCGCGGATACGGCGAAGAAACATGTCGTGACTTCCTGTGGCCGGCCGACGCGCCTTAGGGGCAACGCGCGAACCGGAGGGGTTTCTGCAGTGGGGCCCGGACGGCGTTGTGTGGCTGTCTCTATTCGAGTCGTGGGTCCGGAAAGGCCGCTAATCTAGCAACGCTTGCAGGGATTCGGCAAGCGGTGAACACATGGCAGGCTTCGATCGTGCAGAGGTCTGTGCTAACGTCCGGCGCTGTCGCGTTGCTGTCATTCCAGCCGGAACATCCGCATGTCGTTGTCGCCTGAAGAAGTGAAGAAGATCGCGCATCTGGCAAGGCTCGCGGTCGACACCGACCAGCTCGGGAAGCTGGGTAGTGAGCTTTCGACCATCCTCGACCTGGTGGCGCAGATGGACGCGGCCGAGGCCGATGATGTCGTCCCGATGGCGCACCCCCTGGAGATGGCGCAACGACTGCGCGACGACGCCGTGACCGAGACCAATCGCCGCGATGCCTACCAGGCGAATGCGCCGGCGGTCGAGAACGGCCTGTTCCTGGTACCCAAAGTCATCGAATGAGCGCCGTTGCGACGGCCGGCGTCGCGGAACGGCCGCGCTGAATAGCCCGAAGATGTCCCATGCATGAAAACTCGATAGCCGACCTGTCCCGTGCCCTACAGGACAGGAAGATCTCCAGCGTCGAATTGACCGGGCATATGCTGCAGCGCATCAATGCGTTGGATCCGCAGCTGAATGCCTTCATCACCCCGACGCCGGAGCAGGCCCTCAGCGAGGCCGAACAGGCCGACCGAAGGATCGCTGCGGGTGACGCGGGTCCCTTGACCGGGATTCCGATCGCCCATAAGGACATCTTCTGCACCAGCGGCGTACGTACCACCTGTGGGTCGCGTATGCTCGAATCGTTCGTGTCGCCCTACGACGCGACCGTGGTCGAGCGCCTGCGCGCCGCCGGTGCCGTGATGCTGGGCAAGACCAACATGGACGAGTTCGCGATGGGATCGTCGAACGAGACCAGCTACTTCGACCCGGTGCGCAATCCGTGGGACCGTGAGACCGTGCCCGGCGGATCGTCCGGCGGGTCGGCGGCCGCGGTCGCCGCGCGGCTGTGCGCCGCCGCCACCGGGACCGACACCGGCGGCTCGATCCGACAGCCGGCGGCACTGACCGGGATCACCGGTCTGAAACCGACCTACGGCCGTTGCTCGCGCTGGGGTATGGTCGCGTTCGCATCGTCGCTCGACCAGGCGGGCCCGATGACCCGGTCGGCCGAGGATGCCGCGCTGATGCTCGGTGCCATGGCCGGTTTCGACCCGAAGGATTCAACCAGTGTGCAGCGGGGCGTGGACGACTATGCCGCGACGCTCGGCGACGACATCAGCGGCCTGCGCATCGGGCTGGTGCGCGAGTTCATGGGCGATGGTGTCGATGCGGCCGTGGCCGCTTCGGTCGAACAGGCGATCGCCGAGTTACGCAGGCGGGGTGCCGAGATCGTTGACGTCAGCCTGCCGAATGCCGGTCTCTCGGTGCCGGCCTACTACGTCGTCGCGCCGGCCGAATGCTCGTCGAACCTCGCGCGGTTCGACGGCGTGCGCTACGGCCACCGCTGCGAGCAGCCGCGGGATCTCGAAGACCTCTACAAGCGCTCGCGTTCCGAGGGTTTCGGTGCGGAGGTCAAGCGCCGGATCATGATCGGCACCTATGCGCTGTCGGCCGGCTACTACGATGCCTATTACCTGAAGGCGCAGAAGGTCCGCCGGCTGATTGCAGACGATTTCCGGCGTGCGTTCGAGACCTGTGACGTCATCGCGAGTCCGACCGCGCCGGGAACGGCATTCCCACTCGGGGAGAAGTCGAACGACCCGGTGTCGATGTACCTGCAGGACATCTTCACGATCGCCGTCAATCTGGCCGGCCTGCCGGGCATGTCGATCCCGGCGCCGTTGGCGGGCGGCATGCCCGCCGGCCTGCAGCTGATCGGTGACTATTTCGACGAGGCCCGCCTCCTCAATGTCGCGCATCGTCTTCAACAGGCCACCGACTGGCATCTCGCCTGCCCGGATGACTACCGGTAAATTGCACCTGACGCGGATCGGCGGCCTGCTGCGCAGGCCCAACCGTACCGACGACCGACACACAGCCATCGAATTCTGATCATGCAATGGGAAACCGTCATCGGCCTGGAGATTCATACGCAGCTGGCCAGCCGCTCGAAGATCTTCTCCGGCTCATCGACTGCGTTCGGCGCAGAACCCAACACGCAGGCCAACCTGATCGATCTCGGGATGCCCGGCGTCCTGCCCGTGCTGAACCTGGCGGCCGTTCGGATGGCGGTGCGCTTCGGCAAGGCGATCGGTGCGCAGGTCGCGCACCGCTCCGTGTTCGCGCGCAAGAACTATTTCTATCCCGACCTGCCCAA
>JASFVZ010000048.1:0-8841 GCA_050049565.1 Chromatiaceae bacterium
CTTCGGCGCTCTTGAGCGCTCCTTTTCGTCGCGTAGTCACCGCTATGCTCCTCAAACGACCGCCCAACCGCACTCGAACTGGGAAACCCTCGATATCCATCCGTTCTACCGCGCAGACTCCTAGTCGGCCGGGAAGACCCCGGTGGACAGATAGCGATCGCCCCGGTCGCAGATGATTGCCACGATGACCGCATTCTCTACCTCGGCGGAAAGTCGCAGCGCCGCGGCAACACAGCCGCCGGACGAAACGCCGGCGAAGATGCCCTCCTCTGCGGCGAGTCGCCGCGTGATGTCCTCGGCTTCGGCCTGGCTGACATCCATTTCGCGGTCGACCAGCGTACTGTCGAAGATCTCCGGGACATAAGCCGGCGGCCAGCGTCGGATACCCGGGATCGATGATCCCTCCGCCGGCTGGACCCCGATGATCTGCGGGCGCGGATTCTGTTCGCGCAGGAAGCGGGCCGTGCCGGTAATGGTGCCGGTGGTACCCATCGCGCTGACAAAATGGGTCACGGTGCCGTGCGTATCACGCCAGATCTCCGGTCCGGTGGTCTCGTAATGTGCCGCGGGGTTGTCGGCATTGGCAAACTGGTTCAGTACCCGGCCCTTCCCTTCGGCCTGCATCCGCAGCGCCAGATCTCGCGCGCCTTCCATGCCGTCTTCCCGGGACACCAGGATCAGATCGGCCCCGTACGCGCGCATGGCGGCCCGGCGTTCGATGCTGAGATTGTCCGGCATGATCAGCAACATGCGGTAACCGCGGATCGCCGCGGCCATCGCAAGCGCGATACCCGTATTGCCGCTGGTGGCCTCGATCAGGGTGTCACCGGGTGCGATATCGCCGCGGGCCTCGGCGCGTTTGATCATCGACAGCGCCGGTCGGTCCTTCACCGAACCCGCCGGATTATTGCCCTCGAGCTTTGCCAGTATGAGGTTGCTGGTAGCGCCGGGCAGCCGCTGCAGACGGACCAGCGGCGTATTGCCGACGCAATCCTCGATCGTTGGGAATTCCATGGCCGCAGTTTATTGGAATTCGGTCAGCCGTGTCGGCGGTCGCCGACCCGATCGATCAGCTATCGGACCGGTTGCAGCAGGGCTTTCATGTCGGCGACTGCCTTGTGCAGACCGGAGAACACCGCGCGACTGATGATCGAGTGCCCGATGTTGAACTCGACAATGCCGTCGATCGCCGCGACGGCCTTGACGTTGTGATAGTCAAGACCATGGCCGGCGTTGACCTGGAGGCCGAGTTCGTTCCCCAGCGCAACGGCTTCGGCGATGCGTCCAAGCAGTGCCTGTCGCGCCGCTGACGTGGCCGCCTCGGCGAAGTGCCCGGTATGAATCTCGACGACCGGCGCGCCAATCTTCGCGGCGGCCTCCAACTGCGACGGGTCGGCGTCGATGAACAGAGATACGCGGATGCCGCTTTCGGCAAGGGCTGCGCAGTACTCGGTCAACAGCGGGACGGCAGCGGCGGCATCGAGTCCTCCCTCGGTCGTGAGTTCCTCGCGCTTCTCCGGCACCAGGCAACAATCGGCCGGCGCGAGTCGTTTCGCGATGCTCAGCATCTCAGGGGTCGCCGCCATCTCGAGATTCATCCGTGACTGCAGCGTTCCGATCAGAACGTCGACGTCGCGGTCCTGGATGTGACGACGATCCTCGCGCAGATGCACAGTGATGGCGTCGGCGCCGGCCTGTTCGGCAACCAGAGCGGCCTGGACAGGTTCCGGGTAGCGGGTCCCGCGCGCCTGTCGGAGCGTGGCGACATGGTCGATATTGACACCCAACAGGCGTTCGTAAGTGTTCATGATGCGATTCCCAGATGCCTCTGCGTTACCGGAAAAGATCGCGGCTGCGGATAGGTTGACCATTCAGATAGTGATCGAGGACCTCACGCATGAAAACACGGGCCTCACGCTGGATCTCCGGCGTGTTGAATCTCCCGTGCAACAGCGCATGGAAGGTCTCACCCGCGTAGCTCGGGCTTGTTTCCGACACTGTTGCAGCAGGTCCGCTGTCGACTCGATAGGTATACCGCGTCTGCCCGTCGATCGGTTCACCTTCGGCATCGACGTCGAGCACCAGACCGTGCCCCAGTTCTTTCAGCAGGCCGACTTCGAAGCGCCGCAGGACGGGCTCCACGGTGCCGTCCTGCCGGAGCAGGCCCAGGACCTCTTCATAACGCGCAAAGAGGCCCGGCAAAGGGTCTTCTCGCGCCGTCATCTTGAGCATCAACTCGTTCAGGTAAAGTCCGCAATAGAGCATCCGACCAGCCAGTCGCAATCCCGGGCCGTCGGGCTCCAGGCGGGTCAGCGTACGAACCTCGCCGCGCCCTCGCAGCCCGACCAGAAGGGGCTGGAACGGTTGCAGCCGTGTAGCTGTGCGCTTCGCCGACAGGGCGCCTTTGGCAACACAGACGACGCGCCCGAGAGTCTCGCTGAACAGTTCCGCAAGCAGGCTGGTATCGCCATAGCGCCGCGTATGCAGCACGAATGCCCGGGTCAGTGCACCAGTCTCCATGCGGGCTAATCCGTATAGCCGAGCTGTACCAGGGTCGCTTCCTCGCTCGACCAGTTCTTCTTCACCTTGATCCACACGTCGAGATGAACGCGGGTCTGAAAAAAGTCGATCATCGACTGCCGTGCTGCCGACGCGGCCTGCTTGATCGCCTCCCCGCCCTTGCCCAACAGGATCGCACGCTGGTTCTCGCGCTCAACCCAGATCACCGCAGAGATCGCGTAGCGGCCTGACGACGCCTCGAACTTCTCGATCTCCACGGTCAACGCATAGGGTAATTCGCGGTGATACCGGCGGATCAGTTGCTCCCGCAACAACTCGGCGGCAAAAAAGCGTTCCGAGCGATCGCTGAGCTGGTCTTGCGGGAAAATCGCCGATCCTTCCGGCAAACGCTGCAGGACCTGGTCGAGCAAGGTATCGGTATTGTCGCCCGTGCGCGCCGACACCGGTACGACGGCCGAAAACGCATGGCGCGCCGCGAGGTCGGACAGAAAGGGCAGCAGCTGTTCTTTCGGCGTCACCTGGTCGACCTTGTTCACGACGGCGATCACCGGCCTGCCGACATCGCCCAGCGCACGCAGCACCGCGGCGTCTTCGTCGGTCCAGTTGCCGGCCTCGACGACGAACAGAACCACATCGACGTCGTGCAGCGCCGTGGTCGCCGCACGATTGAGGTAACGGTTCATCGCCCTGCCACCGCGCGCATGGAGCCCCGGCGTATCGACGAATACCGCCTGCCCGGCCTCGAGCGAGCAGATGCCGAGAATCCGATGCCTGGTGGTCTGCGGCTTGTGCGACGTGATCGCCAGCTTTTGCCCGAGCAGCCGATTCAGCAGCGTGGACTTGCCGACATTGGGGCGACCGAAGAGAACGGCATAGCCGCTGCGGTAAGTCACGACAGGTCTTGCTGGAGCTTCTCCAGCATGGCCCTGGCCGCCGATTGTTCTGCCTTGCGCCTGCTACCGGCTTCGCCGAGTGTGTCACCGGCCAGATCCGTGGAACAGACGACGCGAAATGTCTGGGCGTGCGGCTCACCTTCGATCGATACCACGTCGTATTGCGGCAGCGCTTCGCCGAGTGACTGCAAATGCTCCTGCAGCGCCGTCTTGGGATCCTTGCGTTCGATCTCGGCCGTCGGATTGGCCAGCCGGTCGCCGAGCAGGCGCCGAACCAACTGCCGGGCCTGGTCGATACCGCCATCCAGATAGACGGCCGCGATGACCGCCTCGACCGCGTCGGCAAGAATCGAGTCGCGTGATTGACCGCCGCTACGCAGCTCGCCCGGACCCAGATGCAGCAGGTCACCCAGCTCCAGCTCGCGGGCAATGGCGGCAAGGGTTTCGCGCTTGACCAGGTGGGCCCGCATGCGGCTGAGCCTGCCCTCGTCCGCTTCGCGGGAATTACGGTACAGGCTGTCGGCAACTTCGAAGCCGAGCAGCGCGTCACCCAGGAACTCCAGCCGTTCGTTGTTGCCGGCACCGATGCTACGGTGCGACAACGCCCGATCGAGCAGCTCGGTATCGTTGAAGATATAGCCCAAGCGGTCCTGAAGCCGCCTCATCGCCGGGTGTCGAAAACCACCGAGTCGGAGAACACCATTACGATCGACACGTTACCGGCCACCGGTTTGCGAATCTCGTAGTCGACGGCGAACCGGGTTCCGAATTTCTCTTTCTTGATCGTGATCCACTTCCTGTCGAACTCATAGACACCGTTGATCTTGATCCTTTTGTAGAACGAATCCTTCATCTGCTTGGGTGTCATTTTTCGCACGGTCCGGTCCTGCTCCATATTCGCCAGGACCTGCTTGATCGAGTAGTTCTCGAGGTAGGTCGGCACCATCTTGATACCGATCAATATGAAGAAGACCGCGATCCCGATGACGAGCATCCAGGAAATCATGGTCATGCCGCGCTGGTGATTTATCAGGCTGTGCATTTCGTTGCCATTGAAGCGTTGCCAAAGGTTACCCGATGTAGCGGCAGCTTGGTGCAACCCCTTGAAAGGATACCAGCCCACTAGCGTCCGATCGCTCCGATACGGCTGAAGGCCAGGAAGCCCGAACGCTGCCAATCCCAGCTCATCCAGATGAAGAACGCCTTGCCGACAAGGTTCTCTTCCGGGACGAAACCCCAGCATCGCCCATCGTTGCTGTCATCCCGGTTGTCGCCGACCATCAGGAACTGCCCCTCGGGCACCTCAACCTCCCGGTTGGCCATGAATCGGCAGGACGGGCTGAAATCAGGCGCCAGCGGGTTGACCAGTACCGGATGAGGCTCATCGCCGAGTTGTTCGCGGCCCTCGATCGAACCGAGTGCACGCATCCCGGAACCCTCCGGCCGATACTGGCCCACGGGCTCGATCGGCACCGGCTCACCATTGATGAATAGCGTCTTCTGCCGGTAGCTGACCCGATCGCCCGGCAGCCCTACGACGCGTTTGATGTAGTCGAGCCGCGGATTGACCGGCCACCGGAACACGACGATGTCGCCCCGCTCCGGTTGGCCGAGTTCAATGAGCTTGGTCTTTGTGACGGGCAGACGCAAGCCGTAGGTGAACTTGTTGACCAGTATGAAGTCGCCAACCAGCAGGGTCGGCATCATCGAGCCGGAAGGTATCCGGAAGGGTTCGACCAGAAAAGCCCGCAGCAACAAGACGATCAGGAAGATCGGAAAGAACGACCGCGCATACTCGACGGTCGTCGGCAGCTTGTCCTGTGTTTTGCCCTTGGCAAGGCGGTATGCCAGCCAGACCACGCCGGTGACCAGTGACGCCAGTGCCAGCGCCGGCTCGATACCAAAGGCCACAACGACCCAGACGAGCAGCGCAAAAAAAACAAATACCAGTGCTGATTGCATCTTCCTTCCCGGACCGCCGCCGCTGTGCCGCCGGCGCTGAGTTACTTGTCCTTCCCGACCTGCAGGACGGCCAGAAAGGCCTCCTGCGGTATCTCGACGCGGCCGACCTGCTTCATGCGCTTCTTGCCCGCCTTCTGCTTCTCCAGGAGTTTGCGTTTACGCGTCACATCGCCACCGTAACACTTGGCGGTGACGTTTTTTCTCAACGCCTTGACGGTCGACCGCGCGATAATTTTGCTCCCGATCGCTGCCTGGATCGCAACCTCGAACATCTGACGCGGGATGATCTCCTTCATCCTGTCGGTCAACTCCCGTCCACGACTGTCGCAGTTGTCGCGGTGCACGATGAGCGACAGGGCGTCGACCTTTTCGCCATTGATCAGGATGTCCAGCTTGACCAGGGCCGAAGGCTCGAAGCGCTTGAACTCGTACTCGAATGAAGCATAACCGCGGCTGACCGACTTCAGCCGGTCGAAGAAATCGAGGACAACCTCGTTCATCGGCAATTCGTAGACCAGCTGAACCTGCCCGCCGAGATACTGCAGGTTCTTCTGCACCCCGCGCTTTTCGACGCACAGTGCAATGACGTTTCCCAGGTGATCCTGGGGAACCAGGATGTGTGCCTCAATGATCGGCTCGCGGATCTCGCGAAACTTGCCGGGTTCGGGCAGCGAGGCCGGGTTGTCGATCTGGATCACCTCCCCGTCGTTGAGCTCGACCTCGTAGACCACGGTCGGCGCCGACGTTATCAGGTCGAGATCGTACTCGCGCTCGAGGCGCTCCTGCACGATCTCCATGTGCAGCATGCCGAGGAAGCCGCAACGGAAGCCGAACCCCAGTGCCTGCGATGTCTCCGGTTCGTAGTGCAGAGCGGCGTCATTCAGCTTGAGCTTCTGCAAGGCGTCTCTAAACGCCTCGTAGTCGTCCGAGCTGACCGGATAGAGTCCGGCGAAGACCCGCGGGCGCATTTGCTGAAAACCAGGCAGAGGCTTATCGGCCCGACGGTTCTCGAGGGTCAGCGTATCGCCGACCGGGGCGCCATCGACGTCTTTGATGCCCGCGATGACATAGCCGACCTCACCGGTCGAGAGTCTTTGCCGGTCGGTGCGCTTCGGTGCGAAGACCCCGACCTTCTCGACCTGGTAGACCCGTCCCGTCGACATCACACGGATCTTGTCCTTCGGTTTGATCTCACCGTTGACGACGCGAATGAGAGAGATCACACCGACATAGGCATCGAACCATGAATCGATGATCAGGGCCTGGAGCGGCGCGGTCGGCTCGCCTTTTGGTGGCGGGATATGGCGGACCAGTGCCTCGAGCAGGTCCGGGATACCCAATCCGGTCTTGGCGCTGACATGCAAGGCCTCAGTCGCGTCGATACCAATGATCTCCTCGATCTCGGTAACCACCCTGTCCGGCTCGGCGGAGGGCAGATCGATCTTGTTCAGCACCGGCAACACCTCGAGATCCTGCTCTATCGCCGTGTAGCAGTTCGCGACGCTCTGGGCCTCGACCCCCTGCGCGGCATCGACGACCAGAAGGGCACCCTCGCAGGCGGCAAGGGACCGAGAGACCTCGTACGAGAAATCGACATGGCCCGGCGTATCGATGAAGTTCAGCTCGTAGGTTTCGCCGTTTGCCGCGGTGTAGGACAGGGTGACGGATTGGGCTTTGATCGTGATGCCGCGCTCGCGCTCGAGATCCATGGAATCAAGGACCTGCGCCGCCATCTCACGCTCGGCGAGCCCGCCGCAGAACTGGATGAAGCGGTCGGCAATCGTCGACTTGCCATGGTCGATGTGCGCAATGATGGAAAAGTTACGGATGTGACTCAGGTCGGTCATGTGCGGGATCGGTGTTTACACCGGGGAGCCGGGCGCCGGAAGGCGTCACCGGGCTGAACCGGGGGAATCTTGGGCTGGTAGTACATTATCGGCCGAAAAAATCGACGGCCCGCCTGCCGCCCGGTCTTGCAAAGAAAACGGAACTTCCTGACGGCAAGTTCCGCTCTTACAGGGGAAACCCTGACCAGCGCAGTATACAGAATCACTGCGCCGGTCGGGAGGGGTCTGGAAGCAACCCCGGCGCTGTCCTAGCCGCTCATCTTCAAGGCGATGAACAGCGGGCTGTCGCCCCGCCGGATCAGCACGGCCACCGAGCGCTTGTCGTCGGCGGCAGCGATCAGGTCTCGCAGGTGCTTGGCGCTCTGGACGTCTTCGCCGTCGAACATCACCACGATGTCGCCCCGCCGAATGCCGGCTTCCTGCGCCGGACCGGGTTCGACCGCGCCGACAAAGGCGCCACCTTCGATATCGATCCCGAGCTCTTCGCGCACATCTTCCGCTATGTCGATCACCGAAAGCCCCAACTGCTCGATCTCGTCAGGCTTTGGAGGCTCTTCCGGTGCGACCGCGATGGCCTCTTCGTCCGGGAGCCGACCGACGCGAATCGACAGGGTCTGCTCCTTACCGTCGCGCAGGACCTTGACGCTGGCTGGCGTGTCGACGCGCGTGGCGCCGACCAGCGGCGGCAGCTGGCTCGAGTTGAGCAGCCGCTGATCGTTGAAGGAAATGATGACGTCCCCCACCTTGAGGCCGGCTGCCGCGGCCGGTGAATCCTGCATAACGCGTGATACCAGCGCACCATGTGGCTGAACCATTCCAAAGGACTCAGCGAGGTCGCGGTCGACGTCCTGAATCAGCACACCCAGATAACCGCGCGCCACACTGCCGGTCTCGCGCAATTGATCTGCGACATTCATCGCCAACTCGATCGGGATCGCGAAGGACAGCCCCATAAACCCGCCGCTGCGGCTGAAAATCTGTGAGTTGATCCCGATGACTTCGCCGTCCAGGTTGAACAACGGCCCGCCCGAATTGCCCGGATTGATCGCCACGTCGGTCTGAATGAACGGCACGTAGTTTTCAGTAGGGAGACTGCGGCCTTTGGCGCTGACGATACCGGCCGTAACGGTGTGATCGAAGCCGAATGGCGAGCCAATCGCGAGCACCCACTCGCCGACTGCCAGATCTCTGCTTTGGCCGATCTGAACCGTCGGAAGCCCGGTTGCCTCGATCTTGATCAGAGCGACGTCGCTGGCCTTATCCGACCCAATCACCTTGGCGTCATAGATTCGGCGATCGCTGAAACCGACCTGGATATCGTCCGCGTCGGCAATGACGTGGTGGTTGGTCAGGATGTATCCGTCCGGCGAGATGACAAAGCCCGAGCCCTTTGATTCCCTTTCCTCCTGTCTCGGCATCCCCTCGGGTCCCTCACCGAAGAAGTGCTTGAACAGGTCGCTGAACGGGCTGTCCTCGGGGATGTCGGGCATCGAGAAGTCGCGCGGCAGGCGCCGCTGCGCCGTCGTCTTTTGCTCGGTCGTGATATTGACCACGGCTGCGCTGTTGCTGGCCGCCAGTTCAGTGAAATCGGGCAGACCGCGAGACATCGCTGGCAAAGC
>JASFVZ010000330.1:0-3833 GCA_050049565.1 Chromatiaceae bacterium
CAGAAGCACTGCGGCAAGAACAATGAGACCGCGCGGTCCACCGCCTGGCAGCATTTGCTTGAGGGAATTGCCACCTCGCCGTATTGCCTCATTGAGGTCCGGCGGGTTCTTTCCGCTCCCCCAGGCATTGGCGCCGGGGTCGTTGTTGCTCTGAATCGACACTTCCTTATCCTCTTTTGCAGTTTCTGCCAGCCGTATGGTGTCTTGCCACGCGACCAGTAGACCCTCGCATGAGGAATCTCTATCTGTCGCTCAGGCGGCCAAATTCCAGACTAGGTACCGAGCCGGGCGTGGTCTGTACGGTTGCGTACATAGTGGCGTTCAACCGAAAGGGGAGGTGACTGAAGACAGGGCGGTTGGACTTGTGACGGGTGGCTCAGGTGTCGATTGCCAAGATATCCCCTCCCTGTGTGCGCTTCCGCACCGAAAAAGGCGGTGACCCAGCGTAAAAAGCTGTTTTCTCACCTGGTCCTGCGACCTTCGTAGACACCCGCGGGAGCAGTAGCACGACCGACAACGACTTGCACAAATTAATCACCACATCCAATCCGCATGAGACTGAGACCTCCGGGCAAGACATCGGCCTACGTCAAACCGAACTGGCCGATCAGCACTGGGACCGCGCCAGATCAAAGGCGCTGGCCGACGCAGAAGGGGTTCCATTCAGCGACCGTCACTGGGAGGTGGTCGTCTTCTTGCGCCAGTACTACCTGGAGCAGGGTCTTCCCATCAACGCGCGGACCACCGCGAGGGCCCTCAACAAACACTTCGCCAGCAAGGACGGTAGCAGCTACCTGCGCCGACTGTTCACCGATGGACCGGTTACAGGGCCGCCGCCTGGCCAGCCTCCGTACACCGGCATTTGCCACCGGCCCCTCGTTCGGCAGCAGCTATTGAGGCAAACCTTACTTCGCGAGCAGGCGCATGCCCGGGCATGACACACGTCAGCCCCGGGCATATCACGCGCAATCTTTCCCATTGATCAGGAGATCATCGATATGTCCCAGCACGAAAAATCCGATAGGGAATCGAAGAAGCGACCCCTGCTGTCCCCAAAGAGAATAAAGCCGCCGAACTTGCGAAAAAGCACGCCGGCGATCCTGTGCCATTGATCGTCCGAACGCCCTGAGCACTTTTCATTGCCGGCTACGCTGATAAGACGCCGGCATTCAGAATTCACCATTTCCCCACGAAACAAAGGAGTCCACCATGTATCGCCTGATGCGATCCGCAAAGTTCACCGTGGTACACCCCACCTTGGGTCCTATGCCATCTTTTCGGCAGCGTCTGATGGGCCAGTATCGACAACTTGGAACGGCACTGGCTGCCTGCAAAAAGGCCAACGCCAGTGGCAGCATGCGCTGTTATGTGCTCAATGACCTGGGCCAACAGAACTACCAGGGTGCGTGGATAGACTGACCACACTTGCATACTATTTCCTGGCACCAGACGTTGCGAAGGTGCCGCAGGTTCGCTGTGCAGGGATAACGTCCCGCGAACCTATACCCGTCCACATGATATCGAGTGGCAACATCGCTATCGTATCGCGGGCGTACGCTGAGAGTCCCCGATGAGCTTCGCGGCCTGGTCCCTGAGCATCGGTCTGCTCCTGATTACGCTGGTCCTGTCCGGGACCTTTTTGAAGCGCTTGCCTCTCAGCACCGCCATGCTTTATTTGGCCGCCGGCATCGTCCTTGGTCCGATTGGGTGGGCAGTACTGGTGATTCATCCACTGAACCACGCACTCCTCCTCGAGAGATCAGCCGAGGTGGCCGTGCTGATCTCGCTGTTCTCTGTCGGCCTGAAACTGAGCCTCCCGCTGTCGAACCGGGACTGGTTGTTGCCACTGCGCCTGGCATTCGTGTCGATGGTGTTAACGATCGCATTAGTCGCCGCAACAGGGATGCTGTTGCTGGGTCTGTCGCTGGGCGCAGCCATATTGTTGGGCGCGATTCTCGCGCCAACCGACCCGGTACTGGCCTCGGCCGTCCAGGTGGAATCATCGGAAGATCGTGACCGCCTGCGTTTCAGCTTGACCGGCGAAGGCGGGTTGAACGACGGGGCCGCGTTTCCATTCGTCATGCTTGGCCTGGGCCTGCTGGGACTGCACGAACTGGGGACGGGAGGCTGGCGATGGCTGGTAGTGGACGTGCTCTGGGCAACCGTCGGCGGCCTGGCGATCGGCGGCATCTTGGGCGCGTTGATTGGCAGACTGGTGGTGTATCTGCGGGCCTGCCATAAGGAGTCGGTTGGCCTGGACGAGTTTCTGGCGTTGGGCTTGATCGCCCTGGCTTACGGACTCGCCGTGCTCAGCCATACCTATGGATTTCTGGCCGTGCTCGCCGCCGGCTTGGCCTTGCAGAGGGTGAAGGAGCACTCCAGTATCGTCTCACTTTCTGCCACTGGTCACACAGCGGGTCCTCCGATGGCTCCACACCCAATAATCAGCGTCAGTGCGCCGCGTGCCGATAAATCCAGCGCGGACATGATGCAGGCAGTCAAGGGATTCAACGAACAGATGGAACGGATTGGCGAACTGGTCATCGTCCTGCTCGTCGGGACCATGCTCACCTTCGCCGCGCTTCCCGCGAACGCCGTCGGATTCCTGGTTCTGTTGTTCCTGGTGATCCGTCCCGCGTGCGTCTGGCTCGGATTGCTCGGCGCCCCCGTCTCGCGTGACCAGCGATTCATGATTGCCTGGTTCGGCATCCGTGGCATAGGATCTGTCTACTACCTGATGTATGCAATAAGCCACGGGCTGTCCAGGCCCTTGGCAGAACAGCTCGCAGCCATCACGCTCGCGGCGATCACGGCGTCGATCGTACTGCATGGCATCTCGGTGCGACCGATCATGCGACTCTACTGGAAAAGAACGGCCAAGGAGGAGTCCTGAGGCTCGACCGCGGAATCGGGCAAGCTAAGCTATGGGCGAACCGAATGCAGGCGGACCTTGCCCGGGCCTTGCTGCAGAGCAAGGCGCGGGCCGCTCTACACCGACAACCGACGATCCGCATCGGTGTTCATGGCCGGCCTAAAAAACAGATAGCTGTCGCGGCCGCTTGCCTTGGCATGAAACATCGCGGTGTCCGCCTTCTGCATCAGGCTATCGGCGTCGAAACCGTCGTCGGGGAACACACTGATGCCCATACTCAGGGTGACGCGCAGGTCGTGCCTTCCAATGCGGTAGGGCACGGCAAGGGCCGCGCGCAGCTTTTCCACGACCCGCGCCGCATCCTGCGGCTGCTCAATCTCGGTCAACAGCATCACAAACTCATCGCCGCCCTGGCGGCACAAGGTGTCCATGGCACGTACGCACGCGGCCAGGCGCTTAGCCACCAAGCGAAGCAGCCGGTCGCCCGCGGCGTGTCCGAGCAAATCGTTAATGCGTTTGAAGTTGTCCAGGTCGATGAACAGCAGCGCAAGCCGTTTGCCGTGACGGTTGGCCTGCGTGATCGCCTGGGAGATGCGCTCGATCAGCAGCACCCGGTTCGGCAGCCCGGTAAGAAAATCGTGATGGGCCAGATGGGTCATCTTCTGTGCCATCGCCAGCGTCGGTCCGATATCACGAAAGACGATAACCGCACCCGATACCTGACCGTCGCGGTCGTGAATCGGGGCGGCTGAATCCTCGATATGCAGCTCTGTCTTGTCGCGTCGCAGCAACACACAGCCTGCGGCTAGTCCAACGCTATCATCGTCGTCCATGAAACGCCGCGCCGGATCCGCGGCAGCCATCCGCGTGACCCCGTCGATGATTCTGAATACCTCTGCAAGCGGCCGACCAAGCGCCTCCTGACATGACCAGCCTGTCATCGTCTCTGCAACCTGATTCA
>JASFVZ010000049.1:0-8837 GCA_050049565.1 Chromatiaceae bacterium
GCCTTCGCCCGGATAACTATGAGCTTATTGCCCTTGCCGCGAGTGAATTCTGGCAGGTCGCTCGCCGCTATGACCCGCATCCGGCCCTCGCTGGTCAGCGCAACAAGACGATCCGAGTCGGCATCCGTGATAACCGAGGGCCGCAGTACTCGCGCGCCCTTCGGCAGAGTCAGAGCGGCCTTGCCCGCCCTCTTGTTCGCCAGTAGATCGCTCGCGCGGACACGGAAACCATAACCGGCATCTGAAGCCAGCAGCCACCATTGATCCGGATCACCACCCAGCGTAGCCACAAAAGCTTGGCCGGTCGGGGCTTGAATCTGCCGGTCAGCGGCTCGCCCTGGCCCCTGGCCGAAGGCAACGCCACTACTTTCTGCCCGGCTTCCCCGACACGGCCCACCCGATGGCGCGCTGGGTGCTGGAGACGCATTTCCCGGCCGTCGGCGATGGCCTGTCCGGCTCAAAGCCAGTCCCCCCGTTCCCAAAGCCGCGTCCTGAGATTCGTATACTGTGGCTGGACAGCACTGCTGCCGATCCGGCGTCAGCAATCAAATCAGTGAGATCGAGCGACCCATGACCTTGGTTTCAGGCACCAGCCTCTCGTTGTTGGGGCGTTCGGCGATTTCGCAGGCGGCGGGTGCCCGATCTTCCCAGCGCGCGGCACCGGAGCGCGTCGAGCCGACTGACCCGCTGAAAGACCCGACGTCCCGCGAGTACCGGGAGTTGCAGGACTTCAAGCTGCGCGACCGCGAGGTTCGGCAGCACGAGCAGGCGCACGTCGCCGTGGGCGGGCAGTATGTGCGCGGTGGCCCAGCCTACAGCTACCAACGCGGACCCGACGGCAGGCAATACGCCGCGGGGGGCGAGGTCGCCATCGATACGACACCGATCGCCGATAATCCATCGGCGACGATCAGAAAGATGCAGGTGGTGCGCCGGGCGGCGCTCGCGCCCGCCGAACCGTCGCCGCAAGACCGTGCCGTCGCGGTCGAGGCTGCACGCAAGGAGGCCGAGGCGCGGATCGACCTGCGTGATGAGCAGCTGGCGAATCGTGGGCCGCAAGATGCGGTCAGCCTGTCGGCGGATCGGCAGACTGACACCGCGTTGGGGCGGCCGAGGGCCGAGCCCGCGCTCGAGGCCTACCGCTTTGCGGCGGCGAGCGGCACGGCACAGTCACCAGCAAACCCGGGACTCGACCTTATCGCCTAGCGGGCAACGCGGATAATTCTGTAACGCTCAGCCTTCCCAGCTTGGTGGCTTGCGCTCATGACCGGCTTCGGCAAGACGCTGAAGGTAATCGTTCCAGTGCAGCGCCTGCCGTTTGCCGAGATCGTAGAGGAAGGCCCAGTCATAAAGGCCGGAGTTGTGGCCGTCGTCGAAAAAGATCTTGATTGCGTAGGCGCCGACTGGCTTCATTTCGGTGATGTTGACGTCCTGCTTGTCGACCTGCAGCTTGGCGTACTGTCCCCAATGCCCCCTGACCTCGGCCGATGGCGAATAGACGCGCAACAGTTCGCAGGGTATGTCGAACCGTGCGCCATCATCGAAGGCAATCTCCAGCGAATGTGACTGCTGGTGCAGCACGATGTCAGTCGGTTTCGGGCGGTCGCTCATGGTTACTCTCGGATCAATAGACTTTGGGGATCAGCCGGTGGGTACGTTTCACGTATGCCGAGTAGTCGTCGAATTTGACATGCAGGTGTGATTCCTCACGATGGATCTTGCCGTAGATCGCGGCACCGAGCAGCAACAGGCCAAGGTAGTTGGGCCATGCATGATAGAACACGGCAATGCCGAGCATCATCAGCAACAGGCTGGTGTACATCGGGTGCCGGATCCAGTGGTAAGGGCCGGTCGTCACCAGGCAGGCGTCGGGCAGTGGCTCCGGGTAGATATCGAAGTTGCCCAGCCTGTTGTGGGCCAGGGTGTAGAGTCCGAGCAGAAGTCCGGCTGCGCTGAGTGCGAGCCACGGCAGCCGGTCGGTCGATGCCGATTCGAATGGCCATGCGATGATCGCGATGGCCGTGAACTGCAGGGCCACCAGCAGATGACTCAGGGCGGACTTGCTGATCTTGCCCATCACATCGGCCTACTGCTTGGCCCCGAGAGCCTTCGCCCTTGCGAGGATGGCGTCCGGTTGTTCGGCATCGAGGCCCCATCCCTGAAGGTGTTGTTCAGCCAGTCCCGTCAGCATCTCGATATGCGCCTCGTCGGTATTCAGGCAGGGGATGTATTCGTAGCGTTCACCGCCGGCTTCCAGAAAGGTTTCGCAGTTCTCCATCGCGATTTCCTCGAGCGTCTCGAGGCAGTCTGCCGAGAAGCCAGGGCAGATCACCTGCACGGATTTGACACCCTGCTCGGCGAGGGACTCCAGGGTCATGTCGGTATAAGGGCTCAGCCACTGCTTCGGCCCGAGTCGTGACTGGAAGCTCAATTGCCACTGGTCGTCGCTCAGTCCGAGTGCGTCGGCCAGGAGTCGGCCGGTCTTGTGACATTCGCAATGGTAGGGGTCGCCGTCATGGAAGTAGGCCTCGGGGATCCCGTGGAAGGACATCAGCAGCTTGTCGGCTGTGCCATGGCTGGCCCGGTGTGCCCGGACGCTGTCGGCGAGGGCCGCAATGTAGGCGGGGTTGTCGTGATAGTGATTGATGAAGCGCAGCTCAGGTATCCAGCGCCAGGTCCTCAGTTCTTCGGTTACGGCGTCGAAGATCGACGCGGTCGTCGTTGCCGAGTACTGCGGGTACATCGGCAGCACCAGTAACTGTCTCACGCCCTGATCGCGCAGTGACTCAAGTCCACGCTTTATCGACGGCTGGCCGTAGCGCATCGCCAGTTCGACCGGGATCGGCCAGCCGAGGCGTTTGCCCAGCGCCGCGGCCAGGTCCTCGCGTTGCGCCTGCGAGATCGACAGCAGCGGTGAGCCCTGGTCGGTCCAGACCTTTTCGTAGGCCTTGGCCGACCGGGCGGGTCGGGTGTTGAGGATCACCAGGTTCAAGACCAGCCACCAGGCGGCACGCGGGACCTCGACGACGCGCGGGTCCCACAGGAACTCCTTGAGATAGCGCCTGACCGAGGCGCGATCAGGCGCATCGGGTGTGCCGAGATTGACCAGCAGCAGACCGGGCTGGCCGACCTGCGCATGGTGGTAGGACTGGAGGTTGGGCTCGCTCAAGATGCGGTTTTCCTTGTCATTCATCCGCTTTCCCGCCTCGTCATTCTAATCCCACGGCGAAGATCCTTTCCGATTGCGGATTCGCGGGTTTGTCTCGCGGGCCCAGCGGCGCGAACTGCTCAGAAGAACTTCGGCCAGAGAAAACCGGTGGCGCGCGCAAAGGCCGCGTATTCCGGCACCGTGGCAATGAACTTCCTTTCCTCGATCTTCGCGCGCACCGCCTGCATGGCGACGGCGACGACGAACAGTACGAGTGCCACCGGGGTTGCCGCGAGTATCGCGATGCCGAGGATATGGATGATCTCGCCAAAGTAGAGCGGGTGTCGAATGCGTCGGTAGGGTCCGGTGGTGACCAACTGCCGTACCGCGGTTCTCAGCCCGAACGAGGCCTTGAGATGCGCGATCGCCCAGATGCTGAAGGCCGCGCCGAACAGCCCGATCAACAGCCCGCTGAGATTCATCCAGAGCGGGAACCCGGGAACGGCCTCGTTCATGGCCCGAAGAAAATCAATCGGGTAACCGGGCAGCATGGCGCGCACGTCCGGCACGAACATCAGCGTGAAGCCGGTGACCGGGATGAAGACGGTCAGCAGCGGGAAGATGTTCTCCCAGAAACCCTTCGGTCGGAATTTCGCCCCGCGTCGCACCAGCAGGCTATAGAACACCAGGGCATCAAACGCCAGTGCGACGGCATAATAGGCGATGTACGAGAACTCGCCGGTGATCAGCAGGGTGGCCCCGTCACCCAGGGATGCACGTCGCTCAGCATCACTCAGCGCCGCCCAGAGTTGGTCGCTGCCGGTGATGTAGCCAACCAGGTAGTAGGTCTTCGCGATCAGCAAAACGGCGAAGAAAACGAGTGGCGCCGTGTCGACGCGCCAGTCTTTGCGTTCGGTCATCCGGATCGATCAGTCTGGACAGCTATTCAGGTTGACGGCGCCGCGGCGCCGGCGCAGCGCAGTCTGGCCTCGACGCGAGCCGCCGACAACGCCGCAGCGTCAATGATACGCGGAATCAACCGATACACCGCCTCGATCTCTGCGGCGCGGCGGCAGGCGGCCTGTTCCAACCGGCCTCGCAGTTCGTCGCCGAGTGGGTCGAGCAGGAGCAGCCGCGGCGCCAGCCAGTCGACGTACTCGATCACGAGGCGTCGCGCCGCCGGATCGTCGAACTCGGTGTCCAAGACCAGCGGTGGCAGGGCTGTCGTCGCGGCACCCACTGGCTCCCCGGTCGGTCCGACCCGGCGGGCCTGCCCGTCGCCGAGCCGCTCGAACCAGGTCTTGTCGGGGCCCCGATCCCGGATGATCCGCTCGAGCCGTTCGGCACATTCCCGGTTGTCCGGTCGGCCCGGGGAGGGCGCATCCTGGTCGGCGCACGACGGCGCGACGAAACTGCAGTCAGCGCGCCGCGTCGCCTGCCACCCTGATACGCGCAGGCGGGCGATCAATGAGGCGTCTTCGGTCGTCGCCAGCAGCGCAACCGGGCACCCTGCCCGGTCGACCGACCAACACTCATAGCGGTCGATCTGTGTGAACGGCAGCCGGTCAAGCAGTGAACGCAGGGTATCGGTCAATTCTCCGGCGGCCTTGCTCATGGCGCCAATGTCGAGGACCGGATTCGCCGGGACGCGATGCAGCCCGTCTTCGGCGTCCCACAGCCCAAAGTTGAAGAACTGCCGAACCGGCATGGCATCGCCGAGACTCCGCCAGGTATGGTCGGGTCGCTCGGCCTGCACCTGGATCTGCCAAGTCACGCCGTCGGCGCTGTAGGCCCGGGCGCCCGGCAGTTCCAGTACCTGGAGCACCCCTTCGAACGGGTTGACTCTGCGGACCGCGAAGCAACGGGCGTCACTGACTGTCATGAGATGGTGCCGCTTCATTCCTCGCGTGGCGCGGCCGGTGACTTCAGCGACGGATACCCCAGACGGCATATACCGGGTCACTGTCACTCAGCCGGTCGGCGTACTTGTCATCGGTCGGGCGCGGCAGACCGCGGATCGACCAGGTCTGCAGGTCAACGAACAGGCCGCTGTCGAGAAAGTACTCGGTGACCAGCGCCGGGCGTTCGAACTCGTGCATACCCTCCCAGGCCTTGACGACCTTCGGCGGGAACCAGCGGTTGGCGAAGGTGACGATGAAACTGCCCCCTGGGCGCAGCACGCGGGCGACTTCCTCGAAGACCTCGAACGGCCGTGTCAGGTACTCGACCGACAGGCTGCAGATCACGGCGTCGAATTCGCCATTCCCGAACGGCAACCGGGCATCCAGATTGAGATCGTGCACGACATGCCCGGCCAGCAGCGGATTGGCGGCCAGCTCTTCGTCGTTCAGGCCCAGGCCGACGACTTCTGCAAGGCCGTGGTCGGGTGGCAGGTGCGATTCCCAGCTGGCCATCAGATCCAGCACCCGCCCATGCGCTGGCAGCAGGCGCGCATACAGCTGGCTGATTTGTTGTGACGCCGTTCGATCGACGTGTGAGACCATCCGTGGAATGGCGTAGAAGTCCGCATCCGGCGCATCGGCGCGGCGTGAGAAGGGCCTGTCCTGCCAGAAGTTGGTCGCGGCGCCCCGCCAGCGTGCCTGCATGCCGGGGCCGTTTATCGTCACCATCTCGGCAATGTCGTTGCAGTTGGCTTCGCAGCCCTCGGCATACGCCCAGATGCCGAGGATCCGCACACTCAGCTCGAGGGTCTTGTCGGCCAGCGGATTGTTGAGGTCACAGGTGATCATATCGCCGGTCACGCTGCCGATTCGAAACGGCAGGATGTCTTCGGGAAAGATGCCCTTTGAACCACCGATGAAGGCGCGGGGATAGAACCGCCCGGCGCGTGGTTCGATCACGTGATGCTTGCGCAGATGGCGATGGAAGGCGCGCTGACTCAGATTGAAACAGAGTTCATGCTGATAAGGAACGATCAGCTCGCCGGGCGGAAAGCTGTGTTGGGCGATGTGGCCGACCGGCTGCCCCATCAGGTCGGGTTCGAGTTCAAACGGTAGGACGTCGTGCCAGAGGTTGAGCTCGCGCGCGACGAGTTGGTCGGTATGACGCACGTCCTCGGAATCCCATTGCAGGCTGAAGGCCATCGCGCAAACCGCGTGGCTGCTGGTCCTGTCCAACGGACGGCCGGTTTTGCCGCTGTCCGCTTGGAGCTGGAATCCCGACAGCGCTTTGTCGTGTTCGTCCACGAAACAGAACCCAAATGGCATCGGCGACACAAAATTCTGCGCCCGATCGGGTCCTGTTTACCTAGGCATAATGAAGGGTGAATCCCGCGCTGCCGAGGTATTCGGCCTCGCGCAGCAATTCCGCCTCGGTCAGTGGGTGTTCGGCGAGCCACTGGTCGGGGAACGTCAGCTGCAGCGTGGTGTTGTCGGCCAGCACCCGCATCGGCGGTTTGTGGCTGCCCGATCGGCCGCGATGCATCATGACCGAGAGACGCAGCAGTATGGCGAGGCGCTGGCCGCTGGTCCGAACGGCCTCCGGTAGGGCATCGAACTCGGCGTCGACGAACTTGCGCCGGTGCACCCGGACCAGGGCTGCGAGCAGCGCCTGCTGTTCACGGGAGAACCCCGGCATATCGGCATTGGCGA
Source organism: Chromatiaceae bacterium (assembly GCA_050049565.1). GTDB lineage: Bacteria > Pseudomonadota > Gammaproteobacteria > Chromatiales > Chromatiaceae > Thiosocius. Next base: position 6,760 of record JASFVZ010000049.1, read on the forward strand.
GAATATACGCACCATGCTTGTGGAAGCTGCCGTGCGCGATAACCAGCCCGATCTCGTGTAGCCCGGCGGCCCAGGCCAGCATCCGTTCGTCCAGCGTGTCGTTGAGCTCCCAGGCCTGCTCGACCTGCTTGAGCAGCGCCAGTGCGGTACGTTCGACCCGGCTCGCCTGCTCCGGGTCCACGGTGAAGCGCTGCATCAGGGCCTTGACCGTGGTCTCCCGGACATCGACGTGGCGGACGTGGCCGACCAGCTCGTACAGCAGGCCCTCGCGCAGCGCCAGGTCGGATACCTGCATGTGCTCGATATCGAGCGCTTTGAACACGGCGCTGAGCACCGCTACGCCGCCGGCGAACACGGGTCGGCGATCATCGGACAGGCCTTCCAGACTGACCTGGTCGATGTGGCTGGACGCCACCAGTGCCCGGCGGATCTTCTTGAGTGCGGCCTTGCTGATGCCTTCGGTGCACCAACCGTTGGCCACCGCGACACGCTCGATGGCCTTGACCGTCCCGGAGCTGCCGACCGCGTTCTCGAAGCGACCTGAGTGGAACTGGCGACGCACGGGACGGAGTTCGACCCGGCCGGAGAGGATCGCCTGTTCCATCGCGTCCTGACTGAGTGTGCCGTTGTCGAAAAAGCGCCGGGTCATGCTGACACAACCCATGAACAGACTTTCGCGCTCGCCGGCCTGCAACCCCGTGCCGAGAATCAGCTCCGTGCTGCCACCACCGATATCGACCACGAGTCGCGTCCCGTCGCCGGCGGCAAGACCATGGGCGACGCCCAGGTAGACCAGGCGCGCTTCCTCTCGTCCACCGATGATTTCGATCGGATGGCCGAGGGCGTCCTGTGCGGCCTGCAGGAAGGCGCCGCCATCGCGGATCTGGCGCATCGTATTGGTACCGACAGCGCGTACCGCACTCGAGGGCAGTCCGCGCAGTCGCTGGCCCATCCTGGACAGGCTCCCGAGTGCGCGTTCCCAGGCATCGTCACTCAGCGACTTGTCACTGAGCAGGCCGCCGCCGAGGCGTACGGCGTCGCGCAGGCGATCGACGATCACGAGTTGCTGATTGTCGAGTTTGCCGACGATCATATGAAAGCTGTTGGAGCCCAGGTCGACGGCGGCAAAGGTCTCGGGAGACTCGGCGGGATCGGTCAAGTTCGGTCGGTTGTGCTGCGTGTCCTTGACGGCGAATGCTATCGCGACAGCCGGTGAAGTAGAACGCCTGTCTGCGGTGGCCTGGGGCGGGACGGCGGACGCCGGCGGCGCGAATGTACGGGAGACGATGTGCGGATTGTCTGGCTGGTGATGCTGCTGCCGATGTGGCTGCCGGCGGCGGCTGACAGCGACATGCTCGATGCCGTGAACCGGGTGCGGCAGCACGCGGGGCTGCCGATATTGCAGCGCTCGGCGCTGCTGGATCGTGCTGCGGCGCTGCATGCCGGCTATCTGGACACCCATCGTGATCCCGCCAATCCCCCGGGTGGTGTGTCCGCCCACCAACAACGGCGCGGCGCCGCAGGGTTCAGCGGTGCGACGCCAGGTGAGCGGGCGACCATGGCGGGCTATCCACACCGCAAGGTCTTGGAGAACGTCAGCATGGGTTACCCGCGCCTGGCCGATGCGATGGATGGCTTGATGAGCGCGATCTATCATCGACTGACTTTTCTGGATCTGACCGCCGACGAATTGGGTGCGGCGACCGGTCAACGCTCGCGGGTCTTTCTGCTCGGGCGGCGTGATTTGGGACGCGTGTGCAGAACGCCGCCGGCAGGTGCGGTTTTCCGTACGCCGGTCGATTGCATGGGTGCGCCGATGACCCGTGCGGCCTACGTCCGGATGTGTACAGACCTGCCACTGAGTGCCCTGTATCGGGCATCCCACCCGGTGGCCTGTCCGAACGGTCAACGTCTCGATGCGGATTTCATGGCCGGGATCTGCGGCAGCCCGCCGGCCTGGGCGCAGGCCCGCACCGGCGATCGCTACTATCTGCCGTGCGGTGACGGGACACGCATCGATGCCGGCTGGCTCGACGGCCTGTGCGCGGCGCCGCCGGAGAGTGCCAGGGCCAGAGGCA
>JASFVZ010000050.1:0-8803 GCA_050049565.1 Chromatiaceae bacterium
GCCAGGCGGGCCCTGTTGCACCTGTTCGATCTGCTCGGCGATGATCCCTTGGTCGCACGGTATCGTTCGCGCATGTTCAATCTGCTGCACTGAACGGATCCGCCGGTTCATTGGCGTCAGCGCCCCTCTCTTGCGCGGACGATGTAGAGACGCCACGGCTTCACCTGCCGTGGTTTCCCAGCCGACAGCGTGATCGGCAAGCGACGCATGACCCGTTGCCATCCGGGCACCTCGCTCGTTCGAGGCGCCTTCCACCAACCGACGCCCCTGGAGGCACCCTGCCATGACGCCTGAACAACGCACCGAGATAGAGGCCGCCGCCTGGCGGACGCTGGTCGGCCATCTGCAGAAACGCACCGACGTGCAGAACATCGACCTGATGATCCTGGCCGGATTCTGCCGCAACTGCATGACCCGTTGGCTCGGCAATGCCGCCCGGGAAACCGGTGTCGACCTGGATCGCGACGCGGCCCGCGAGTTGGTCTATGGCATGCCCTATGACGAATGGAAGAGCAGCTACCAGGCCGAGGCGACACCGGAACAGATGGCCCGCTTCAAGGCCATCCCGCCGGAACAAACGACCGAATAATCGCGCGGCCGGGCCGGCGGCCGGTTCAATCGGCGGCGCGGACCAGCTCGACCACCTCCGCATGGCGCTCGGACACGCGCCAACGTACCTCGAAGTCGGCCAGCCGCATCCCATACAGTCGATCGGGGTCCGGTCGGCGGCGGTAGGCCGGCCGGGGGTCCAGCGCGATCACGCGGGTTATCAGCCGGCGCAGCGTCAGTTCGGGGTCGACCCGGCCCAGCTCCGACTGCACCTCGGCACTGAAACGCACCATGACGACCGCCTCGGGCGCCGCATCTGCGAATCCGCCGCAGGCGTTCGGCAGGGCATCCGCATACGGCAGGTAAGGCTTGATATCGACGATCGGCGTGCCATCGACCAGGTCGACCCCGGCAACCCGCAGGCCCACCGGCGGACCCGGCAGGATCTCCAGCAGACGCACCGCCGACAGGCCGAGGTGGTTCGGTCGAAAAGGCGAACGGCTGGCCCACACGCCGACCTCGCGGTTGCCGCCGAGCCTCGGCGGTCGGACGCGCCTGCGCCAGTCGCCGTCGGCAACCCGATCGAAACGCCACAGCAGCCAGATATGCGAAAAGTCGGCGAGACCCTCGAGCATGCCGGCCTCGTCGAACGGGGGAACCAACTCCACGACGCCGATCGCCTCGCTGACCAGGCCGGCCTGGCGCGGCACGCCGAACTTTTCGCCGAAGGGCGATCGCATCACGCCCACCGGCGCGATCGAAAAAGGACTCAGGCTGCGTCTGTCCATCGCACTGCTCCGCGCCGACAGGGGCTCCACGGCCAGACCGCACAAGCCGCAGCAGTCTGCCGCGCACGATCTGACTTTTCGGGTCAAGGAACTCCCGGGGCGGACGATACCGAGTCCGATGACATACCGCACGCCCCGCCGCTTCGGGGAGATCACACGATGAGCAGCGCATCGCCATGCTGAGTCCGGCACGCGCCGCGGTGGCGTCCGGCGGCCTGGCGCTGGCGGCACAGTTGCTCGGCGTCTGGCTGACGGCCGGCGGCGCGGCACTGAACGCGGCATCCCTGCGCGGCATCGCGCTCAGCACCCTGGTGGTCGCCGTCGCCGGCTGGCTCTGGCATCGGCTCAGGGCCCCTGGCCCGAGCGACCAGCCAGCGACCCGGCGCAACGGCAGCATCGGCTCGGCAGGTCGCGAAGTGCTGTCCGAGGACACGGCGGCCGGGCAAGACGCCCGTCTGCAGCGCGAGCTCGGTCGGCTCAAGGCGATCTACCGCCTGTCGCATGACGCGGTGATCCTGGTCGACCCGGAGCGGCAGACCATCGTCGAGGCCAATCCGCAGGCCTGTCGCCTGCTCGGCCAGACGCCGGGACAACTCCATGGCAGCTCGCTGGCCGACCTGCATGAAGACTGTCCCGAATACCTGCACCGCCTCGTCGACGACGTGATGAAGGGGACCGAGGGACGCACCCTGCGCCTGACCTATCGCACCGGTCGGGGGCAAGATGTACCGGCCGAGGTCTCGTTGTCGCGCATCGCCTGGAAGGACGGGCAGTTGCTGCTGTGCGTGGCACGCGATCTCAGCGAGCGCGAACAGGCCAGCGCCCAGATCGAGCACCTCGCCTACCACGACAACCTGACCGGGCTGCCGAACCGGACCCTGCTCACCGACCGTGTCAACCGTGCACTGGCCCGGGCGCGGCGCACCAACCAGTGCGGCGCCCTGCTGTTCCTCGATCTCGACAAGTTCAAGCGCATCAACGATTCACTCGGACACGCGATCGGCGACGAGTTGCTGAAAGGACTGGCGAACCGCCTGCGCCAGGTGGTGCGCGAAGAAGACACCATCGCCCGACTCGGCGGCGATGAGTTCGTGATCCTGCTCGAGGGGCTCGGCCAAAGCGGCCGCGATGCAGTCGGCATGGCCCAGGCGATCGCGGAGAAACTGCGCCTGGCCTTCGAACCGCCCTTCAACCTGGACGGTCATGAACTGCAGGTGACGAGCAGTATCGGCATCGTCACCTATCCGCAGGACGGGAACGATGTCGACACGCTACTGCGCCATGCGGATACGGCGATGTACCACGCGAAAGGTGCCGGCCGAGATGCCGCCCAGGTCTTCGAGCGCCAGATGGACGAGGCCGCGATGTCACGGCTGCGCTTCGAACAGGACCTCCGGCAGGGACTCGCGGAGCGGCAGTTCGAGTTGTACTTCCAGCCGGTCCAGGCGATCCGCACCGGACAGGTGCTCGGCGCTGAGGCGCTGCTGCGCTGGAATCACCCCACCCTCGGCCGGATCACGCCGAGCGATTTCCTGCCCTATATCGAAAACAGCGCCCTGATGCTCAGGCTGGGTGACTGGGTCATCTCCGAGACCTGCCGGGTGCTCGCCGAACTGCAGGCCGCACAAGGCGTCGAGCCGCCCTGCTGCCTCGGCATCAACATCTCGCGCCAGCAGCTGGAACAGCCGGATTTCGTCTCTCGGGTGCGCCGCACGCTGGCGCGGACCGGCGCTGAACCACACCGGCTCCAGTTCGAGGTGACCGAGACCGTCCTGGTACGTGACAACAAGGCGGTCGCCCGGCGGATGCACGAACTCCAGCAACAGGGCATTCGGTTCGCGCTCGACGATTTCGGCACCGGCTATTCGTCGCTCGGCGATCTGCGCCGCCTGCCGATTGATACCTTGAAGATCGATCGCAGCCTGATCCGGGACATTGCCAGCGACTCGCACGACGAGGCGATCGTCAGGGCCATCCTGTCGATGACCGATCACCTCGGTCTGCAGGTCGTGGCCGAAGGGGTGGAGACCCAGGCGCAACTGGCCGTACTACGCGCCGCGAACTGCACCTACTACCAGGGTTATGTCGGGCGGCCGCCGATCGACCTGGCGAGCTATCGCCAGGAACTCGAGTACCAACTGAGCGAGGCCGGCGCGGCGGGATAGCCCAAAAAAGCGGTTCAGGCCGCGACCCCGCCACAAAGACGGCGGCGACGGCGGTCGATCTGATCATGGAAGAAACGGATCATGGCCTTCTCGTAGCCACAGTCCCCGTCCGGCCCGATCTGCGCCAGGCGCTTTTCCAGGGTCTCGATCTCATCTCTCAGGCGACGGGCGGTCTGCTCGTCGAGATCGCCGGCGGCGTGATGCTCGTAACGCGTCATTGTCTTATCTCTGTCTCTGGTCTCTTGCTTGCCCGATCAACTATAGGTGCGGCAGATGAACGCGATATGACAGATGGATAGCGCCAGAAGACCCCTTTATACCGAGCGGGGGCAGCCTGCAGGTTGCACCCGTCGATCGGCTGGGTGCGCGATCGATTGATGCGGTACGCAGATCAATCCTGTCGCAGCTCGTCGGAGACGGCGATCGGTGTCGGAAAGCGGCGCACGACCGCATACGACGACACGAGGAAGGTCAGCAGCGTTGCCAGTTGGATCAGGTATGAGGCCTCGGCGCCGATCACCTCCTGCTCCAGGGCCAGGACGGCCAGCAGCAACGAAAACTCGCTCATCTGCCCAAGCCGTACCCCGACCTCAAGCGCCCGGCCGTCCGACTCACCGGTTCGACGCAGCAGGAAGCGGAAAACCGGCGGTTTGATCAACAGCAGCACCCCCGCAAGCACCAATGCCGGCAGCAGCAGGCGATCGATCAGCCCGATGTCGAAACCTGCGCCGAGCGAGAAGAAGAACAGCACGAGGAAAAAATCCCGCAGCGGCTTCAGACGTTCGGCGACGAACAGCGCGATCGGGCTGCTCGCCAGCACGATCCCGGCGATGAAGGCACCGATCGCGGCGGACAGGCCGAGGAACACCGCAAGCTGCGCCATGCCGAGGCACCAGCCAAGGGTCATCAGGAAGATGTACTCGTGAATCTTGTCGAAGCGGCGTATCAGTTTGAGCAGCACGTAGCGGTCGAAGACCCACGCGAAACCGATCAAGGCCGGCAGCGCGACCAGCAGCTTGAGCGCATCGACGATCGGCGAGCCACCCTGGCTACCGCCCTGTACCACCAGCAGCAGGACGATCGCCAGCAGGTCCTGCAGGAGCAGGATACTGATGATGACCTCACCGGTGCGCTGGTGATGAAGGATCGTGGTCGGCAGCAGTTTCAGGCCGATGATGGTGCTCGAAAAGGTCGCCGCGCCACCGATCAGCCCGGCCTCGAGCAGCGGGAACCCGAACACGAGCGCGATCCCGAATGCGGTCAGGAAGAACACCAGCGAACTGAGCAGCGTCACCGCGGTCGTCTTGGCGACCATCCGGAACAGTTCCTGCGGCTGCAGATTGAGACCAAGCAGGAAAAGCAGGAACAGGATGCCGAACTCGGAGATGCTGCGCGCCAGTTCTGCATCCGAGACCACACCCAGCACTGACGGCCCGAGCAGTACACCGAGCAGGATATAGGCGACCAACAGCGACTGCCGCGCGGCCAGCGCAACAGTCGCAAACACCGCTGCACCGGTGAACACCAGGAAGACGGTAAAGACGACAGGATCGGTATGCATGCCCGATCCATGTTACCGAAACCGTCGGGCGAAGCGCGCCAACCGCCCCGCTTGGGAGAAAACGGCACCCGCCGAGGCGGGTGCCGGGCGCTCATTTCACCGCGCTGATCTTCGGCGCGTCGGTTTTGCTGTCCTTGCCTGCCTTGGTCGGCGACCCGAGCCGGCAATGGGCGGCGACCTGGCGACCGTCTTTGCGTTCATAACCGGCGACCCAGCGGCAGCTGCTGTCACTGGCGCAGGCGGTTTCGGCCAGCCCCTTGCAGTGGCTGGCTGCGAGCGCCGTCGTGGAGGTCATCGGCAGGGTGATAATGAGGCCGGCGCCGAGCAGCGCGGCTTTGATATAGAGAGATTGCATGTTTCTTCCTTAAAACACAGCGACATCGATCCTGATGCCGCGGTCAGTGTATCGAGACGCGGGCCGTCCGATCAAGACATTCTGCAACCGGATCAGCGCGGACAGTCAACCTGGTTGCAGCGTCGCCCGTCGATCCAGATCGTCCCGTCCAGCCTCGCACCGTCCAGGCGCGCACCACCGATACGCGATCGGCTCAGGTCCGCGAACGAGAGGTCGGCGCCGCGAAGGTCCGCATTGGTCAGATCAGTAAGGCGGAGATTGGCCCCCTTCAGATTCACACCCGCGAGGCCCGCGTACGACAGATCCGCGCCGGACAGATCCACGTAGCGCATATCGGCATCGGTCAGATCGGCCTCACTCAGCAGCGCATCGGCCAAGACCGTGTTGGCAAGGCTCGCACCGGTAAGGTCCCTGGACCGCCAGTCGATGCCATTCAGCCGACAACCGTCGAACGCCGCGCCACGTGCCGGTTCCGCGGCACAATCGATCACCGGCGTTTCGCCACTGTCGCCGACCAGATAGACCGCGACAGTGAATCCAACCACCAGAAGACTGACGATCAGGATGGTGCGCCAGGCCCGGCCGCGCCCCTGGCTGTCGTCGCCGACGGCGTCGAGCGCCGGATCATGTGAGCGCATCTGGAGCGGCACCACCTCCGCGACGGCGCCGAGCCGACGCCACTCCGAGCGGTCGGCACTGACCTCATCGTCGAGCCCGAGCTTTCCCTCCAATACGAAATGACGCACTCGGGTACTGCTGAATGGCCCCCGTACGGCACCTCCGCGCCGCACGAACCACGCGAGCCCGCTACCCTTGCCCTTGACCGAGCCCATGCCGGATCCTCGTTCGCATCGCTGGAGTTATCGGCCACCGGGCCGATATCTTGCGCATCGGCGCATTCTGCGAGCACTTACCTGGTGAAGATACCCCTCACCCTGCAGCCTCTGTTGGACGCGGTCGGCCGTCCCAGTCCGACGCTGGTCGAACAGTTGCGCGTCGGACAGACCCTGCCGGCCAAGGTGCTCGAACAGGTCCAACCCGGGCTGCTGCGCCTCCAGCTGGCCTCCGCCGTGCTGCTGGCACGTTCACAGGTCGCGCTGGAACCCGGGATGCGACTGAATCTCGAGGTCACCAAGCCGTTTCCCGTCCCGGAACTGAAGATCCTGCGCCCACTGACCCTGCAGCAGCTTCGCGATCAGGTCGTGCGCGCGGCCCTGCCGCGACAGCGGCCGCCCGCCGAGGCACGGATCGAGCTGTCTGCCTTGCGCCAGGGCCATCCGGCGCCGGGGAGGGCCGGACCGGATAACCCGCTGCAGCGCCTGGGCCAGATCACCGGCGCGCAGGGGGTCAGGGTCGATCGGCTGAGCGGGCCCGAGATACAACGGGCGGTATCGCACAGCGGCCTGTTCCACGAGGCGCGGCTCGCGGCGGGGATCCAGCCCCCGGCCGGCGACACCAAACTGCAGCTGCTGCAGCTGCTCGGTCAGCTGCGCGCCGAGCAGACCGACCCGAAGGGCCGGCTCGGCGGGCCGGCCGGCGACGCCGAACAGGCAACCGGACCGCTGCGGGGTGGCATCGCCGACGGACTGCTGGCCCGCCTGCTGCGCCTGATCGAAGGATCGCTCGCTCGCGTGCAGCTGCAGCAGGCCAGCGCACTGCCCCAGGACGATACCCAGCGCCAGGCCTGGCAACTCGACCTTCCGCTGCACTTCGGCGAAGAGACCCAGGATGCGTTTCTGCGTATCGCACGCGAAGCCGGGACCGGCGGCCAGGACGTCGACCCGACCTGGGCGGTGAGCCTCAGCTTCAGCTTCGACACCATCGGGACCCTGCAGTGCCGAATTGCACTGGCCGGCGACCGTCTGTCGGCGACCTTCTGGTGTGAGCAGCCGGCGACATTGGGCGCGATTGAACGCCGCCTGCCGTCCCTGCAGGAGGCGTTCGAGGCCCAGGGCTTCGAGGTCGTGCACCTCGCCGGGCTGGTCGGCGAGCCGAGCGAACCCATGGTCCAGGTGCCGATACCCGACAAGCTGCTGGATGAGCGGGCCTGACATGCGGAAGGCAGGGGATGATGGCCTCAGCGTTGCCGGGCAACCCGACATCGCCGTCGCCCTGCACTATGATGGCAGCAACACCCCGAAGGTCACCGCCAAGGGCGAACACCGCCTCGCCGAACAGATCATCGCCGCGGCCGAACAGGCCGGCGTTCCGCTCTACCCGGACAAAGAGCTGGCAATGGTGCTCTCTCAGATCCCGTTGGGCGAGGATATCCCGGAGAATCTCTACAAGGCGGTTGCCGAGGTGATCGCGTTCGCCTACCTGCTTGCCGGCAAAGTGCCCGACGGGTTCACGCCGCGCGAACCGTGAGCAACAGGGCCGGGGGGGCTGCTCAGTGTTCGAGTATCTGGCTGAGGAACAGCTTGGTCCGGTCAGACTGCGGATCGTTGAAGAACGGCTCCGGCTCGTTCTCTTCGATGATCTCGCCACCGTCCATAAAGATCACTCGATTCGCGACGGTTTTGGCAAAGCCCATCTCGTGTGTGACGCACAGCATCGTCATGCCGCTTTCGGCCAGCGAGATCATCGTATCGAGTACTTCCTTGATCATCTCGGGATCAAGTGCCGAGGTCGGTTCGTCGAACAGCATGATGCTGGGATTCATGCACAGGCTGCGCGCAATCGCGACGCGTTGTTGCTGACCGCCTGACAGTTGCCCAGGGTACTTTCTCGCCTGTTCCGGGATCTTGACCTTTTCCAGGTATTTCATCGCGACCTCTTCAGCGTCCCTGCGCGGCATCTTGCGCACCCAGATCGGCGCCAGGCAGCAATTCTCCAGGACGGTCAGATGCGGGAACAGGTTGAAGTGCTGGAACACCATGCCGACCTCGCGGCGGATCTGGTCGACGTTCTTGATATCGTCGGTCAGTTCGGTGCCATCGACGATGATCTCGCCCTTCTGATGCTCCTCGAGTCGGTTGATGCAGCGGATCATTGTCGACTTCCCGGAACCCGAGGGACCACAGATGACGATGCGTTCGCCCTTGCGGACGCTCAGATTGACGTCTTTCAGTACGTGAAACTGACCGTACCATTTGTGTACGTGGCGCAGTTCGATCATCAGTTCATCCGATACGGACAGACCGGGATTTCCGTCAGACATCATTAGCTCCTAAGCTCAACGCTTATGCCCTGTGTGTAGTTTTCTCTCCAGCGCCATGCTGTAGCGCGACATACCAAAGCAGAATACCCAGTAGACCAGGGCAGCAAAGGTAAAGCCCTCGACCGCGTAACCGAGCCAGTTCGGATCGGTCAACGCAGACTGAATCATCGCCAGGAGATCGAACAGGCCGATGATCAGGACCAGCGTGGTGTCCTTGAACAGGGA
>JASFVZ010000332.1:0-3805 GCA_050049565.1 Chromatiaceae bacterium
AACCCTCGGCGTTTGCGATCGCCATTGACACGGTCTTGGTCCCTTCACCGAACTGATCAAATTCGAAAACGCCGACCGGACCGTTCCAGACGATCGTGCCGGCCTTGGCGATGATATCGGCCAACGCCTTGGCCGAATCGGGACCAATGTCGAAGATCATATCGTCATCCGTCACGTCGTCTGCTGACTTGTGCACAGCAGGTTCGTTCTCGTCGAACTGCTTGCCACATACGACGTCGGTCGCGATCGGGATCGTCGCGCCGCGCGCCTCCATCTTTTTCATCAGGGCCTGCGCGGTCGGAACGAGGTCATCCTCACACAGCGACTTGCCGACGTTCTTGCCGGCCGCCTTCAGGAAGGTATTGGCGATTCCGCCCCCGACAACCAACTGGTCGACCTTTTCCGACAACGCCTCGAGCACGGTCAGCTTGGTCGAGACCTTCGAGCCGCCGACGATCGCAACCATCGGGCGCGCCGGATCGGCCAGCGCCTTGCCCAACGCCTCGAGCTCTTCGGTCAGGAGCAGGCCGGCGCAGGCCACCGGCGCCATCTTGCCAACCCCGTGCGTCGAGGCCTGAGCGCGATGTGCGGTGCCGAAGGCATCCATCACGAAGACATCGCAAAGCGCCGCGTATTTCTTCGCAAGTTCCTCGTTGTCCTTTTTCTCGCCGTCATTGAAACGCACGTTCTCGAGCAGCACGACTTCCCCATCGGCAACATCGAAACCACCCTCGAGATAATCCTTGATCAGTCGCACGTCTTTGCCGAGCTTGCTCGACATATCCGCTGCGATCGGTGCCATCGAGTTCTCCTCGTCGACCTTGCCTTCTTCGGGGCGGCCGCGGTGAGACATCACCATCACCTTGGCGCCGGACTTGATGCAGTGCTCGATCGTGGGCATCGATGCGGTGATCCGCGCATCCGACGTTACCTTGCCGTCTTTGACGGGCACATTGAGATCCGCGCGTATCAGTACCCGCTTGCCCGTCAGGTCGAGATCAGTCAGTTTGATGAATGCCATGGATTACCCCGTCTGAAATTGCTTAAGAGCCGTTGGCAAAGCTGGAGGCTTTACAAACAACTCTCTCAACTGCTGTTGCATGACGCCGGAAGCCGGAGGCGTTGCCTCCGGCTTCCGATCGACCCGCTTTAACTTGCGACGTGCTTTGCGAAGCGCAGCATGTTGCAGGTATAGCCATACTCGTTGTCGTACCAGGACACGACTTTTACAAAGGTTGGATCCAGCGCAATCCCGGCGCCCGCATCGAAGATCGACGAGTTGCCGTTACCGCGGAAGTCGGTCGCGACAACCTTGTCTTCGGTATAGGCGAGGGTCTCACCGATGCCGGGTTGCTCGGACGCGGCCTTCATCGCGGCGCAGATCTCGTCGTACGATGCACCCTTGTCCAACTCGACCGTCAGGTCGACGACCGAGACATCCGACGTCGGCACACGAAATGCCATACCGGTCAGCTTGCCATTGAGTTCCGGCAGCACGACACCGACGGCCTTGGCCGCGCCGGTCGACGACGGGATGATGTTCTCGAGGATGCCACGTCCGCCGCGCCAGTCCTTCATCGACGGACCATCGACGGTCTTCTGAGTCGCGGTGGCGGCATGAACAGTGGTCATCAGGCCGCGCTTGATGCCCCAGTTGTCGTGCAGGACCTTGGCGACCGGCGCCAGGCAGTTGGTAGTGCAGGAGGCAGCCGAGACGATTGCCTGGCCCTCGTAGGTCTCGTGGTTGACGCCGTAGACGAACATTGGGGTGCCGTCTTTCGAAGGTGCCGACATCACGACCTTCGGCGCACCGGCGTCGACGTGCTTTTGGCAGGTCTCGGCGGTCAGGAAGAAACCCGTGCACTCGAGCACCAGGTCGACGTTGATGTCACCCCACGCGAGGTTTGCCGGATCGCGCTCGGCCGTGAGACGAATGGTCTTGCCGTTGACAATGAGGTTATTTCCGTCGACCGCAATGTCACCTTTGAAGTTGCCGTGCACCGAATCGTACTTGAGCATGTACGCGAGGTAGTCGGCATCGAGCAGGTCATTGATGCCAACGACCTCGATATCATCCGAAAAATCCTGCGAGATAGCGCGAAACGCCATGCGGCCGATACGGCCGAAACCATTTATTCCTACTTTGATCGTCATCGTGGAGGGTCTCCTTCGAAACTTTTCCTGCGTGTGGAAAACGTGTTGCAGACGAAGCGGCCGGTTCGTTACCGAACCGGCCGCCAGCGATAAGGGTCAGGCAGCGACTTCGTCGATCGCCTTGCCAACATTCTCCGCCGTGAAGCCGAACTCCTTGAACAGCAGGCCGGCCGGTGCGGATTCACCGAATGTGTTGATGCCAATGACTTTGCCGGCACTGCCGACGTACTTCCACCAACCGTCGGTCACCGCGGCCTCTACCGCAACCCGAGCGGTGATGGCTTTGGGCAGCACGGACTCCTTGTAGGCCTCGTCTTGCGCATCGAAAACGCTGGTGCAAGGCATCGAGACGACCCGGACCTTCTTGCCGCTCGCCTCGGCCGCCTCGACCGCGATGCCCACCTCCGAGCCGGTCGCGATAACAATGGCATCAGGCGCACCGTCACAGTCGCGCAGCACATAGCCACCGCGCTCGATATTGGCGATCTGCTCGGCAGAACGGGCCTGGAATGGGACACCCTGGCGCGTAAACACCAGGCAGGTCGGTCCATCCTGCTTCTCGATGGCCTTGCGCCACGCCACCGCAGATTCAACCGTATCGCAGGGACGCCAGACATCCATGCGCGGAATCATGCGCAGCGTCGGGATCTGCTCGACCGCCTGGTGGGTTGGTCCGTCTTCGCCCAGTCCGATCGAGTCGTGCGTGTAGACGAAGATCGAACGGATCTTCATCAGGGCGGCCATTCGGATCGCGTTGCGCGCGTATTCGGAGAACATCAGGAAGGTTGCGCCGAACGGGATGAAGCCACCGTGCAGCGTGAGGCCGTTCACTATCGCCGACATACCGAATTCGCGGACGCCGTAGTTGACGTAGTTGGCCGCCGGCATATCGCCGCGCATCGGCTTGTAACCTGACCACTCGGTGAGATTTGAGCAACCGAGGTCCGCCGAACCGCCAAACAGTTCCGGCAGGGCCGCAGCATAGGCCTCGATCGAGGCCAACGACGCCTTGCGCGTGGCCGGCGATTCCGCCTTTTCATTGCAGTCGGCGACGAACGCATCGGCCTTGGCGGACCAGTCGGCCGGCAGTTCTCCGGCCATGCGGCGCTTGAATTCTGCTGCCAGCTCCGGGAACTCAGCCTGGTAAGCGGCGAACTTCTTATTCCAGGCGGCCTCGGCGGCGGCGCCTTTGTCCTTCGCATCCCAGCCCCGATAAACGTCGGCCGGCACCTCGAACGGGCCGTGATCCCAACCCAGCGCCGCCTTGGTCAGGTTGATCTCTTCATCCCCGAGCGGCGCACCGTGAGACGCATGGCTGCCCGCTTTGTTCGGCGAACCGAAACCAATGGTCGTCTTGCAGCAGACCAGCGTCGGCTTGTCGGTCATGGCCTTGGCAAATTCCAGCGCCTTCTCGATAGCCGCCGGATCGTGGCCGTCGACATCGGGAATCACATGCCAGCCGTAGGCCTCGAAACGCTTGGGCGTATCGTCGGTGAACCAGCCGTCGACGTGCCCGTCAATTGAAATGCCGTTGTCGTCCCAGAAGCAGACCAGCTTGCCGAGTCCCAGGGTGCCGGCAAGCGAGCAGGCTTCGTGCGAGATGCCTTCCATCAGGCAACCGTCACCCATAAACACGTAGGTGTGATGGTCG
>JASFVZ010000331.1:0-3805 GCA_050049565.1 Chromatiaceae bacterium
ATCCGCGGCGCGTCGTGCATCAGCGAGATGACCGGTGTCTCGCCGGCCGTCGCCGCGATGGCGGCGATCATCTGTCCGACATAGGGTCCCTGCCAGGAAAAGTCGGTGAACAGCATGATCGGCGGGACGGTCATATTCTCCTCATCAGCACCGCTGAATCTATCGCGCACAAAAAAACCGGGCTGCGTGGCCCGGTTTATTGGCGAATCCAGCTGGCACTGGACTCAGTCGATCGACTCTTCGGCCTCGACGGCGGGACGATCGACCAGCTCGACGAACGCCATCGGCGCTCTGTCGCCGGGTCGATGACCGCACTTCAGGATGCGCAGGTAGCCACCGGCGCGCTCGCGGTAGCGGGGACCCAGCTCGGCAAACAGCTTGCCGACCGCGGCATCGCTGCGCAGGCGGGCGAATGCCAGTCGACGCTTGGCGACACTGTCTTCCTTGGCCATGGTGATCAGCGGCTCGGCGACCCGCCGCAGCTCCTTGGCCTTCGGCAGCGTCGTCTTGATCAGCTCGTGCTCGATCAGCGACACGGTCATGTTCTTGAACATCGCCTTGCGATGGGCGCTGTTGCGATTGAGTTGCCGTCCGGCTTTGCGGTGACGCATGGGTCGACTTCCTGGTTAACAGTTACAAAAACGCTTCTCAGCGTGCCATCAGTTCTTCGAGGTTCTCGGGCGGCCAGTTCTCGAGCCGCATGCCGAGCGACAGGCCGCGGGTGGCCAGTACGTCCTTTATCTCGGTCAGCGATTTTTTCCCGAGGTTCGGCGTCTTGAGCAGCTCCACCTCGGTGCGCTGGATGAGATCGCCGATCAGGAAGATGTTCTCCGCCTTCAGGCAGTTGGCCGAGCGCACGGTCAGCTCGAGATCGTCGACCGGACGCAACAGGATCGGGTCGACCGTCGGCTCGCTGCGCGCCTGTTCGGAGACGGTGGTCGTCGTCTCGTCGAGTTTGACGAAGGCCGACAGCTGGTCCTGCAGAATCGTCGCCGACCGCCGGATCGCGTCTTCCGGGTCGATCGTGCCGTCGGTCTCGATATCGATGACCAGGCGATCGAGGTTGGTGCGCTGCTCCACGCGCGCCGCTTCCACCGAGTAGGCCACACGCCGGACCGGGCTGAAGGTGGCATCCAACTGCAGGTGGCCGATCGGACGATCGTCGCCCGCCGCGCTCTCGCGGTTGGCCGCCGGCTCGTAGCCGCGCCCGCGGCGTACCTTCATGGTCATGCCGAGCTCGCCCTTGTCGGTCAGACGGGCGATCACGAGATCGGGGTTCGCCACTGCCATGCCGTGCGACAGCTGGATATCGCCCGCCGTTACCACGGCCGGCCCCTTGGCGTTCAGGCTGACGATCGCCTCGTCACGATCTTCCATCGTGACGGCGACTTCCTTGAGATTGAGCAGGATCTCGAGCACGTCCTCCTGGACGCCCTCGATCGCGCTGTACTCGTGCAGGACGCCTTCGATCTCGGCCTCGACGACGGCACAGCCGGGCATCGAGGACAGCAGGATGCGGCGCAGGGCGTTGCCGAGCGTATGGCCAAAACCACGCTCGAGCGGCTCGAGCGAGACTTTCGCGTGCAGATCGCTCACCGTCTGGACGTTGACGATACGCGGCTTGAGAAATTCGGTGACGGACTCCGTCATTGATGAGCCTCTTGGTTCCGTTTACTTGGAGTAGAGTTCGACGATCAGCTGCTCGTTGATCTCGGCCGGCAACTCGACGCGATCGGGCAGGCGTTTGAACGTACCGCTCATGCCCTTGGCGTCGACCTCGACCCACTCGGGCAGGCCGTACTGTTCGGCCAGGCTGAGCGAACTCTTTACGCGTTCTTGCTTCTGCGCCTTTTCGGTGACCGCTACGACGTCTTCCGGCTGCACCGTGTAGGACGCGACGTTGACGGCCTTGCCGTTGACGGTGATCGCCTTGTGGCTGACCAGCTGGCGCGCCTCGGAGCGCGTCGAACCGAAGCCCATGCGATAGACGACGTTGTCGAGTCGGCTCTCCAGCAGTTTCAGCAGGTTCTCGCCGGTGGGGCCTTTTGCGCGATCCGCTTCCTTGTAATAGTTGCGGAACTGCCGTTCCAGCACGCCATAGAGACGGCGGACCTTCTGCTTCTCACGCAGCTGCACGCCATAGTCCGACAGCCGCCGGCGACGGTCGCTCTGCTGGCCGGGGACCTTCTCCATGTTGCACTTGGAGTCGATGGAACGGACACGGCTCTTGAGGAACAGGTCCGTCCCTTCGCGACGCATCAGTTTGCACTTGGGGCCTATGTAACGTGCCATGTATCTAGCTCCGGGTCAGACGCGACGTTTCTTGGGCGGACGACAGCCGTTGTGCGGAATCGGCGTCACGTCGGAAATGCTGGTGATCTTGAATCCCGCGTTGTTCAGGGCGCGCACCGCCGACTCGCGGCCGGGGCCGGGACCCTTGACGTTCACATCAAGGTTCTTGACGCCGTATTCCTTGGCGACCTGGCCGGCGCGGTCGGCGGCGACCTGCGCGGCAAACGGGGTGCTCTTGCGCGAGCCGCGGAATCCCGATCCGCCGGACGTCGCCCAGCACAGGGCGTTGCCCTGGCGGTCGGTGATCGTGATGATGGTGTTGTTGAATGACGCATGGATATGCGCCACGCCATCGGTAACGACCTTTTTGATCTTCTTGCGGGTACGGGTTGGGGTCTTGGCCATCTGCCTATTCCTGGTTCACCGGGCGGTGCTTACTTTCTGATCGGTTTACGCGGGCCCTTCCGGGTCCGGGCGTTGGTCCGCGTGCGCTGGCCGCGCAGCGGCAGGCCGCGACGGTGGCGGATGCCGCGGTTGCAGCCGAGGTCCATCAGACGCTTGATGTTCATAGAGACCTCGCGGCGCAGGTCGCCTTCGGTCATGAACTTCGCCACTTCGCCACGCAGCTTCTCGATCTCTTCCTCGGTCAGCTCCATGATCTTGCGTTCGGTGGCCACGTTGGCCGCCTCGCAGATCTGCTTTGCACGGGCCGGACCGATGCCATAGATCGACCGCAGCGCGATTACCGCGTGCTTCCGGTCCGGTATGTTGACTCCAGCGATACGGGCCATTCTCAAGTGTCTCCTGGTACTCGCTCCGCCGTTCGAGGGCGCGAGATTCTATTCACAATTCTGCGGTTCAGCAACGCGCGGCTCAGCCCTGGCGCTGCTTGTGGCGCGGGTCGCTGCAGATCACCCTGACCACGCCCCTGCGCTTGATGATCTTGCAGTTCCGGCACATCTTCTTTACCGAGGCACGGACTTTCATCTGACGTCTCCCAATCCAATCAACCGGTCAGCGAGGCACGCCCGTGCCGCCGATACCCTTCAAATTCGCCTTCTTCATCAGGCCTTCGTACTGGTGCGACATTACATGCGCCTGCACCTGGGCCATGAAGTCCATCACGACCACCACCACGATCAGCAGCGACGTACCTCCGAAGTAGAACGGCACGTTCCAGCCGACGATCAGGAACTCCGGCATGAGACAGACGGCGGTGATGTAAAGCGCGCCGGCGAAGGTCAGACGCGACATTACCTGATCGATATACCGGGCTGTCTGCTCACCCGGACGGATCCCGGGGATGAAGGCGCCTGAACGCTTGAGGTTGTCGGCCGTATCCTTCGAGTTGAAGACCAGCGCGGTATAGAAGAAACAGAAGAAGATGATCGCCGCGGCATACAGCCCGACATACAGGGGCTCGCCCGGCGACAGCTTGGCGACGATGTCCTGCAGCCAGCGCATGCCTTCGGTGCTGCCGGCCCACTGGGCCAACGTGGTCGGAAACAGGATT
>JASFVZ010000333.1:0-3804 GCA_050049565.1 Chromatiaceae bacterium
AGGACGCGCGAGCGATCGAAGATCACGGTCCACGACAGCACCGACGCCAACACCAGGATCACCATCACCAGCTGAACGACCAGGCTGGCGTTGAGGATCAGGCCGACGAAGGAAAGGTCACTGCTGTGCATCGATTCGCTCTCTCAGATCCATTGGGATCGCGGCCGGGCGCAGGTTGCCGCTGTGCAGGCAGACGACCTGGATCCGTGCCGTGCTCAGTAGGGTGTCGCCACGCAGCAGTCGCTGGTCGAAATTGAGCCGGGTGCGGCCGTTCAGTGCCACCTCCGATGCAACACTCAGGTCATCATCGAGCCGCGCCGGCTTAAGGTAGTCGACTTCGGCCCGGCGAACCGCGAACACGATCGCGCTGCGCCCAACGAGTTTGGTCTGCTCGAAACCCAGCGCGCGCAGCCACTCGGTGCGGGCGCGCTCGAAGAACCGCAGGTAGTTGGCGTAATACACGACGCCTCCGGCATCGGTGTCTTCGTAGTAGACCCGAATGGGCCAGCTGAAGGTCGGCACGCTGTCGTCCTGCTCCGAGTGGGTCTGCGCGGCAAAGTTCAATCGTCGGCGAGATCCGAGAAAAGGTCTTTCGCCTCGCCGGTTCGCGGCGGCTGCAGACCGAAGTGCAGGTAGGCCGCGCGTGTCGCCATGCGCCCGCGCGGTGTGCGCATCAGGAAACCCTGTTGGATCAGGTACGGCTCGAGCACGTCCTCGATCGTCCCCCGCTCTTCCCCGATCGCGGCCGAGAGGCTATCGAGGCCCACCGGGCCACCGTCGAACTTTTCGATCACCGCATGGAGCAGCCGGCGATCCATCTGGTCGAAACCGTTGGCATCGACCTTCAGCATCGCCAATGCGGCATCGGCGACAGTGGCATCCACGGCGCCGCTGCCCTTGACCTGCGCATAGTCCCGGACGCGGCGCAGCAGCCGGTTGGCGATCCGCGGTGTACCGCGCGAGCGACGCGCGATCTCACTGGCGCCGGGCTCGTCGATCTCGACGCCGAGTATCCCGGAAGAACGGCCAACGATGCGCGCCAGCTCTTCGTTCGAATAGAACTCGAGCCGCTGTACGATCCCGAAACGATCGCGCAGCGGCGAGGTCAGCAGGCCGGCCCGGGTCGTGGCACCGACCAGCGTGAACGGCGGCAGGTCGACCTTGATCGATCGTGCGGCGGGCCCTTCGCCGATCATGATGTCGAGCTGGTAGTCCTCCATCGCCGGATAGAGGACCTCTTCGACGACCGGGCTCAGCCGATGGATCTCGTCGACGAACAGCACGTCGCGCGGTTCGAGATTGGTCAAAAGGGCGGCCAGGTCGCCGGGGCGCTCGAGTACCGGGCCCGAGGTCTGCCGAAGATTCACGCCCATCTCGTTGGCAATGATGTGCGACAACGTGGTCTTGCCCAGCCCGGGCGGGCCGAATATCAGGACGTGATCCAGGGCCTCGCCCCGATCCCGGGCGGCCGGGATGAAGATCTCCATCTGCTCGCGCACGGCCGGCTGACCGACGTACTCGACCAGGGTGCGCGGCCGGATCGCCCGGTCGAGCGCGGCGTCGTCGGCGCCGGCCTGTGCGGTGATGAGACGATCAGCGTCTTGCATGGCCGGATTATGTCGGATCGGACTGGCGGCGACGAGTGCCGAGACGGGGTCTAGCCGACCGTGCCCTGCAACGCGGCCCGAATGATCGCCTCGGTATCCATGCCCTCCTCGAACACCCTGCTGACCATGCGACTCGCCTCGGGGGGCTTGTAACCGAGCGCGATCAATGCACTGACCGCATCCTGGTCGGCGCCTTTCGCGGCCGCCGGTTCTGTCGCCTGTGGCCGGCCCGACGGCGCACCGAGCAGCCCGTCGAGCTTATCGCGCATCTCGACCACCAGCCGTTCGGCGGTCTTCTTGCCGACACCGGGGAGTCGGGTCAGCGCGGCATGGTCAGCGCCCTGGACCGCTACGTTGAATTCCTCGGCGGTCATGCCGGACAACACGCCGAGCGCCATCTTGCCGCCAACCCCGCTGACCTTCAGCAGGGCGCGAAACAGCGTGCGGTCGGTCTCGCGGATGAAGCCATAGAGTACGTGTGCGTCCTCGCGCACCGACAGGTGGGTATGCAGGGTCACCGACTGGTCGCCATCCGGCAGGTCGTAGAAGGTCGACATCGGCGCCTCGATCTCGTAGCCCACGCCATTGACGTCGAGCACCAGAAACGGGGGCTGCTTGGCCAGAACGCGCCCGTGCAGCCGCCCGATCATAGACGCCCGCCGATGCGCGTGCGGGTCGAGGCGCTGTGAGCATGGCACAGGGCGATCGCGAGCGCGTCGGACTGGTCCAGGGTCATGCGTCCCTGCAATCCGAGGATCACCTGCACCATATGCTGCACCTGCTCCTTCTCGGCCCGGCCGTTGCCGACCAGCCCCTGTTTGACCGCGGCCGGGGTGTACTCATAAACCGGCAGCTCGCGGGTCACGATCGCGCTGATCGCCGCACCGCGGGCCTGCCCCAGCTTCAACGCCGAGGCCACGTTGCGCGAGACGAAGACCTGCTCGACCGCGACCTCCTGCGGCTGCCAGGCGTCGAGCACCTCGACGAGCCCGCGAAAGATCTCCCCGAGCCGGTCCGGAAAGTCGCCCGAGGCGGTGCGGATACAGCCGGATTCGAGATAGCGGCTGTGCGAACCGTCGCTCTCGATCACGCCGAATCCGGTCACCCGGGAGCCCGGATCGATGCCCAGCACCCGGGTCGTGACCATCAGCCTTCGAGCTGCTCCATGATTTCGGGCGCGATATCGGCGTTGGTGTAGACCTCCTGAACGTCGTCAAGATCCTCGAGGAAGTCGACCAGGCGCATCAGTTTCTCGGCGCCGTCGAGTTCCAGGGGGGAGTTGTTATCGGCCTCGAAAGTCACCTCGGCATTGTCCGGCTCGAGTCCGGCGTCACGCATCACCGTTACCACGTCTGAGAAGTCATCCGGAAGGGTGTAGACATCGACCGAACCGTCGTCGTTGGCGACCACGTCGTCGGCGCCGGCCTCGAGCGCCGCCTCCATGATCGCGTCCTCGTCGGCGCCGGGCCCGAAACTGATGATCCCCTTCTTGTTGAACATGTAGGCGACCGAACCGTCGGTGCCGAGGTTGCCGCCATGCTTGGTGAACGCATGGCGAACCTCCGATGCGGTGCGGTTGCGGTTGTCGGTCATGCAGTCGACGATCACCGCGACACCGCCAGGGCCATAGCCTTCGTAGCGGATCTCCGCATAGTTGGCGTCGTCCTCGCCGCCGGCGCCGCGTTTGATCGCCCGGTCGACGGTGTCGTTCGGCATGTTTGCGCCACGGGCCTTGTCGACGGCCAGCCGCAAACGGGGATTGGTGTTGATGTCACCACCACCCTCCTTTGCCGCGACCGTGACCTCGCGAATCAGTTTCGACCAGAGCTTGCCGCGCTTTTTATCGTTCGCGGCCTTCTTGTGCTTGATGTTGGCCCACTTGCTATGACCTGCCATGCCCTACCCCACGATTGATCTCTGTTGCACGACGCTGGGCCTGTCTCGCGAATCACTCATTGCTCTGCGGATGATGGATGACTCACAGGATGGGACGGCAGCGGTGCCGTGGCGAGATACTATCATCGGGCCGGCGACACGCGCGCCCGGGGCAGCCGATCGATGCGCCCGATCCGGATGGCCGACCGCCCTCGAGAATCCTTATCATTGGCGACGATGAAAGGTCCGAATCCACGACTGGTCGACGCCATTCCACCGATCATGCCGGCGACCGCGGTCGAACTGGATCGGCTGCTCGGGT
>JASFVZ010000051.1:0-8774 GCA_050049565.1 Chromatiaceae bacterium
GCAAGTCATTCGGGATACGACGACCGGGGTCCGGCAGTGGCAGCCGCCGCAGGTGCGCAACATCAACGATCTGCCGATCGACGAACCGCCGCAGATGCTGACCGCCGCGCAACTCGCCGCGATCCAGAAGGCCGCCCGCGACGAGGGCTTCGAAGAGGGACGGCGCGAGGGCCAGGCGTTCGGTCATCGCGAGGGCATCGAGCAGGGACGTGCCGAGGTCGCCGAACGCGTCCGCCGCCTGGATGCCCTGTTGGAAGGCCTCGACAAGCCGTTCGAGCGGCTCGACGACCAGGTCGAGCAGGAAATCGTCACCCTGGTCATCACCATGGTCCGGCAACTGCTGCGGCGCGAGGTCAAGCTCGACCCCGGCCAGATCGTCGGCGTCGTGCGCGAGGCGTTGGGGATCCTGCCGGTCGGCGCGCGCGGTATCCGCGTGGTGCTGCATCCCGAGGATGCAGAGCTGGTTCGCGGTGCCTACACGCTCGGCGCGCATGATCAGAAGTGGCAGATCGTCGAGGACCCGGTGATCCGGCGTGGTGGCTGCCGCATCCATACCGATACCTCGCAGATCGATGCAACGCTGGATTCCCGGCTGAACAGTCTCATCGCACCGCTGCTGGCCGGAGAGCGCCTGCATGACGGCGCTGAATCGGACAGCGACGGTGATTGAACCCGATCGCAACGCAGCCTGGGCGCGCAGCATCCGCCGGATGGGTCAGCGGATCGGTGACGGTCGCGGACTGGTCGTCGAAGGCAAACTGACCCGCATGGTCGGCCTGACCCTCGAGGCCGTCGGGTGCCGGGCCGCGATCGGTGGGCGCTGCGACGTGGTCAATTCCGCCAATGAGTCGATCGAGGCCGAGGTTGTCGGGTTCGCCGGCGAGAGCCTCTATCTCATGCCGACCGGTGACATACGCGGGCTCGAGCCGGATGCCCGGGTCGTGCCGACTGGCGGCGTCAGCGAGGCCAGGGTGGGAGATGAACTGCTCGGGCGCATCATCGACGGCAGCGGCCAGCCTCTCGACGGCGGCGGGGCGCTGCACGCGACCCACCGCTGGCCGCTGAACGGCGAACCGATCAATCCTTTGGCGCGTGCGCCGATCCGTGAACCGCTCGATGTCGGCATCCGTGCGATCAACGCGCTGCTCAGCGTCGGGCGCGGCCAGCGTCTCGGCCTGTTCGCCGGGTCCGGCGTCGGCAAGTCGGTATTGCTCGGGATGATGACCCGCTATACCAACGCCGATGTGGTGGTGGTGGGCTTGATCGGCGAGCGTGGTCGCGAGGTCAAGGAATTCGTCGACAACATCCTCGGTGAGGAGGGTCTGCGCCGTGCGGTGGTCGTCGCCGTGCCCGCCGATCAGCCACCGCTGCGCCGTATGCATGGCGCGATGCTGGCAACCGCGATCGCCGAGTATTTCCGCGACCAGGGCAAGCAGGTGCTGTTGCTGATGGACTCGCTGACCCGGTTCGCCCAGGCCCAGCGCGAGATTGGCCTTGCGATCAACGAGCCGCCGGCCACCAAGGGCTACCCGCCGTCGGTGTTCGCGAAGCTGCCGCAGCTGGTCGAACGGGCCGGCAACGGCGACCGGGGCGGGGGTTCAATCACCGCCTTCTACACGGTGCTGGTCGAAGGCGATGATCAAAACGACCCGATCGCCGATGCGGCGCGCGCGATCCTGGACGGCCACATCGTGCTGTCACGCCGGCTCGCCGAGGCCGGTCAGTACCCCGCGATCGACATCGAGTCGTCGGTCAGTCGGGCGATGAACGAGATCGCCGATTCACGACAACTCGCGGCCGCCAGGGACTTCAAGTCCCTGTACAGCCTGTACCAGCAGAATCGGGACCTGATCTCGGTCGGTGCCTACGAACTGGGATCGAACGAGCAGATCGATCTGGCGATCGGTGCGATGCCGTCGCTGCGCGAATTCCTGCACCAGGACATGCATATCCGCCACGACATCCAGGACAGCCTGGACGACTTGCTGACCCTGTTCCCGCAGGACCAGCTGGCGGTCGCCGAGGGAGAGGTCTAAACCATGCCACCGTCGGACCGCTTCAAGCCGATCCACCAGCTCGCCTCTCAGAAAGAGCGCAAGGCCGCCGTCGAACTCGGCGAATCGATCAAGCAGCGGGACAGCGCCCAGCTGCGTCTCGCCGAACTCGAGCAGTACCACAAGGAGTACCTGGAACGCTTCGCGGGTGCGGCGCGCAATGGGCTGAACAGCAACCAGATCGTCGAGTACCAGGTATTCATCGGCAAGCTAGAGGACGCGATCGCCGAGCAACGCAGGATCGTCCAGCGTGTCGAACAGGCCTGCCTGCAGACCCGACAGCAGTGGCAGGGGCGGTATACCAAGGCGAAGGCGATGGAAAACGCCATCGATCGCATGCGCCTTGCCGAACGCCGGCAGGACGATCGCCGCGAGCAGGCGGAATCGGACGACCTGTCGCAGCGCAAGCGCTGATCCATCAGCCGGGGTGTGCGCCGGACGGGGGCCGACCGTCGTCTGGGACGAGCGAGAGCTCGGACAGAGCCGTGGCCGAGCAGACTGCCTCCGCAACAACACCGCCTTTATTTTGCGTTCGCCGCATCGCGGCCAAGTCGATCGGCTGCGTCACCGATCGGCTGGTGCAAGATTCGGGTCAAGCGCCTTGAGCCATTCGGTCACGCGGCGTTGGTTCACGCCGATGTCCCAATAGCCGACCAGCGATCGGCTGTAGACGAAGAGACTGGAGGTGCCCTGGTCGGTCGGCACCGCCCGGAAGCTGACGCGATCGGCAAAACCGAAGACCGCGCTGCGCTGTTCCGCCTCGATCTGCAGGCCGTCCGCGGATACACCGAGGATTCGGGTGCGCGGCCGGGTCTTCAGGAGCTCCTGCCACGCCGCGGCGAGTGCCGAAGCAGGCATGCTGAACGCGGGTGCGACGGCATCGAATTCGACCCCTGCCGGTGCGTCACGCGGTCCGACGAGCCAGTTGTTCGGCGAGGCTGGTCGCTCCAGCGTCATGAAATCGGTGAACTCGGTCATCGGTCGGGACTCCGTGTGGGACTGCGGGTGATCCGAGCAGCCGATCAGCAACAGTCCGACGAACCAGGCGAGCAGCCAGCGGCCAGGCCCGGTCGGTCGCGTCCCGTGTCGTTCTGCTTGGTTCATTCTTCCAGGTTCGGCCTGTTTCCGATGACCTTGTGACCTGCCTCGGCGACTGACGTCTGAACGAGTGTCTGCCACTGCGCCGGCGACAGCCGACCGACCACCTCGAAGCCGCCTTCGCCATCCGGACGGAAAGCGACGGCTTCGGCCTCGTCTGGATACACCGGCGTCGCGTGGCGAGCGACGTTGCCGTGCGCGACGATCACCCGGTTTCCGCTACCGGGCGGCGGAGAGGCGAGCAGTTGTCTGGCGGTTGCGACGATCGCTGCGCGGCCGCCGAAGAACGCGGCGGCCCTCAGGTTCATGACCGAGGTGCTCGGCGTGACCTCGCCGACACCGAGCAGTCGGGCGGTCTCCATCGTGCGGCAGTAGGGACTTGCCAGTACTTCCGTCACCGGGATCGCGAGTTGGCGCATCGCAGCGCCGACGTCGCGCGCCGTCGCTCGGCCCTGTTCGGAGAGCTGGCGCACCTGCTTGCCGTCACAGCTGAGCCAGTCGTCGCGCCGCTCGACCCGGTCGTCCTGGCTCCAGTCGGTGGCCGCATGGCGAAAATACAGGTTGAGTCCACCGGCGCGCAGCGCAGCGAGCAGCTCGCCGGGTTCGGACGACCCGGTCGCATACGCTGGAAGCGCTGCAGCGAGCCATGCAAGGGCGATGACCAGGGCGATCAGCCGGGGCCTACGGTGAGTTGACTGCCAGGCGCTGTACATTGGCACCAAGATACTCGCACAGCAGCAGCTTCCAACCCCCGTCGGCGAAGGTTGGGCCCTGCAGGGAATTCCCCAAAGGCCATGCAGGTATCCCGGGAGCGCCCCGCTTGAAAACCTGTCCGAGTGCAAAGACTTTAGAAAAACCGCCCCGCGTTTACGTCGGATTTTCACAGACCAGAGGAAGATCATGCAGCAATCGAACACGCACGTCGTACGTCACCCGGCCGAGATCGAACGCCAGCTGGCGGAGGCCCTGCGAGGCCCGCAGATGCCCACTGAGGTATCCGAACACAAGCCAGACCTGAAAGATGTGTCATCGCGCGAGCTGCTGCAAATGGCCTGGGACAAGGCCGAGAAGGAACTCGATGATCTGAACGGCGACTTGCGCCGTCTGCGTCAGCAGTTCCGGGACCAGGAACAGACACTGCTCAACCGCATCAACCAGAAGAAACGACTGCAGCAGTCGCTACTCACGCACGCACCGGGTGACGCGGGATCGCGCTGACTCTTCACACTGCGCCTGTCGCGTCATCGGTCGACACCATGCGCGGCAGGGCCAGACCTGACGCGTCGAACAGGTGACAGTGTTCGGCGGGTAACCTGACGCCGACCTGTCGATCCATGGCCGGTTCGTCGCCCGGCGTAACCTTGGCCGTCAACTCGACATCACTGCCCGGTGCCGTGAGTAGCACCAGGCTGTGGTCGCCCAATCGCTCGCAGAGCGCCGCCTGCATGATCAGGCCGGCATGCGGGCCCGGCTCACCGATGGCGACATGTTCCGGGCGTATACCCAAGGTAACCGCCGAGTCCGCGGGCAGTTGCTGGGCATCGACACCGGCATGGAGCGTTTCGCCGGCCGCCAGCCGGCATTCGGCCCGGCCGGGAACCGCCGCTGCCAGGCGGGCCGCCAGAAAGTTCATCGGCGGCGAACCGATGAAACCGGCCACGAACTGATTGGCCGGGTGGTGATACAGGGTCATCGGGTCGCCGACCTGTTCGACGCTGCCGTCCCTGAGGACCACGATCTTGTTCGCCAACGTCATGGCCTCGGTCTGATCATGAGTGACATAGATCATCGTCGAGCCGAGGCGTTGATGCAGCCGTGCAATCTCTATCCGGGTCTGCTGCCGAAGGGCCGCATCCAGGTTCGACAGGGGTTCGTCGAACAGGAAGACGCCGGGTTGTCGCACGATCGCCCGCCCGATGGCGACGCGCTGGCGCTGCCCGCCGGAGAGTTGTTTCGGTAGGCGTTCGAGCAGGGTTTCGATCTGCAGCATCTTCGCAGTGGCGGCGATGCGCTCACGGATAGCGGCCTGGCCGAGTCCCGCCTGCTGCAGCCCGAAGGCCATGTTCTGATAGACCGTCATATGCGGATAGAGCGCGTAGGACTGAAAGACCATCGCGACGCCGCGGGCCGCCGGCGGCAAGTGGTCCACCCGACGGTCGTTGATCCGAATCTCTCCAGCGCTGAGATCTTCGAGGCCGGCAATCAGTCTCAGCAGGGTCGACTTGCCGCAGCCGGACGGCCCAACGAAGCAGCAGAACTCGCCCTCTTCGACGGTCAGCTCGACCGAACGGATGGCGTCTACCCTGCCGAAGCGCTTGCTGACACCGGTCAGACTGATTCGCGACATCTTCAGCCCTTGAGCGCGCCGGCCGTCAGGCCGGCCACGATCCGCCGTTGAAAGACCAACACCAGCGCGATGACCGGCAGCGTGACGATCACCGAGGCGGCCATGATGTTGCCCCAGGGGAGCTCGTACCGGCTGCCGCCGCTGATCAGCGCGATCGCGACGGGCACCGTGCGCTGCGTATCGGTCAGCGTGAAGGTCAACGCGAACAGGAACTCGTTCCAGGCCTGGATGAACGCAAGCAGGCCGGTGGTGACCATCGCCGGCCAGAGCAGCGGCAGAAAGATGCGTGTCACGATGGTCCAGGGGCGCGCGCCGTCGACGATCGCGGCTTCCTCGAGTTCTTTCGGCAATTCGCGCATGAAGGTCGTCAGCACCCAGACGGTGAACGGGAGGGTGAAGATCAGGTACGACAGGATGAGGCCGAGCAGGTTGTTGTAGAGGCCGAGCGCGCGAATCAGTTCGAACATCCCGGACAGCACGGCAACCTGCGGGAACATGGAGACCGCCAGGATCGTGGCGAGCAGCAGTCCGCGTCCGCGGAATGCGACCCGGCTCAAGGCGTAGGCCGCAAGGGTGCCGAGCAACAATGACGCGAACACGACCGCGACCGCGACGCCGACCGAGTTGAGTATGTTGCGACCGAACGGTTGCTGCTCGAACACTGCGGTGTAGTTCTGCAGGCTCCAGTCGAACGGAAAGTAGTCGACGCGGAACAACGCACTGCCGGTCTTCATCGAGGTGACGATGGCGTAGTAGAACGGGAACACCGTGTAGACCAGGATCGCGAGTATCGCGATCAGCAGACCGATATTCATCAGCACCGAACGCTGCCTCACGACGACGGCTCCATGCGTACCCGGCCGAGCATGAGGTACACGACGGTCACCAGGGCGATCAGAAAGAACATCAGGGTCGTCGCGGCCGACCCATAGCCGACCTGCTGAAAGTCCACCAGCTGCTGCCGGGCATAGGTGCTCATCATGTCGGTCTCCGCCGAGTTCGGCGTCAGCACATAGACCAGATCGAACATGCGCAAGGCGTCGAGCAGGCGAAAGATGATGGCGACCATCAGTGCCGGGCGGATCAGCGGAAGCGTGATGTGGAAGAAGACCCTGACCGGATGGACCCCGTCCACCCGCGCCGCCTCGTAGCAGTCTCTGGGCAGCAGTTGCAGTGCAGCGAGGATCAGCAGGGCCATGAATGGCGTGGTCTTCCAGACGTCGACGATGATCACCGACGTCATCACCCAGTCCGGGTCCGCCGTCCAGGCGATCGGCTGGTCGATGAAGCCGATGCGCAACAGCAGGTCGTTGAGGATCCCGAACTGGTCGTGCAGCATCCAGCCCCACATCTTCGCCGAGACGATCGTCGGGATCGCCCAGGGGATCAGCACGGCGGCGCGAACCAGCCCGCGGCCGGCGAAAGAGGCATGCAGCACCAGTGCGATGCCGAGCCCGAGGATCGTCTCGATACTGACCGACACCAGGGCGAAGTACAGTGTGTTGCCGACCGCTGACCACCACTGTGGGTCGGCAAGGATCCCGTACCAGGCCTGGTCGATCCTGATCAGGTAGTTCTCCCAGCCAATGAACTGTGCCGCGTCCAGTCGTGAGAGGTCGGCGTCGGTGAAAGAAAACCAGATGCTGCGCAGCAACGGCCAGCCGGCGACCAGCAGCAGGGCCAGGATCACCGGCAACAGGAACAGCCATGCGCTGCGCGTCCGGTGCCGGCTGAGCCCGCGAGTCGCCGGTCGTTGCGGCGACTGATGCCCCTCACCCGAGTTCACCAGCGCCTGCCACCCCGACTCAGACGGTTGAGACGCCGCTCGAGGGCCGCGAGGCTTTGTGCGGCCGGCTGCTTTCCGCTGAGCACCCGGTGAACGGCGCTCCAGAATGCGTTGCTGACCTGGTTGTACCGGCTACCGGTGACCGATGACGGCCGTGCCACGGCCTGGCGCATGATGTCCTGCAGGTCCGCGAAGAACGGCGCGGCCGCGAGCACGTCGGGATCTGCGTACAGTGCCGGTATCGTCGGGTTGAGCGAGGCGGCGATCGCGCGGCGCTTCTGCTCTTGCGCCGACGTCAGGTAGCGGACCAGGTCGGCGGCGATCGTCGGATGTTCCGAATAGCGCGAGACGGCGAGCTGCCAGCCGCCCAGGGTGGCGGCACTGTCGCCGAGTACGCCGCCGGGTAGCGGTGCGACGCCGACTCTGCCGCGGACCGGACTGTCGGCGCTCTGTGCGAGCGCCCACGCATAGGGCCAGTTGCGCATGAACACGGCATTGCCGGACTGGAAGACACCGCGTGCCTCCTCCTCGGCATAGTTGAGTATGCCGGGCGGGCTGATCCGGTCGACCCAGGCGGCGGCCTGGTCGACCGCTGCCACCGCCCGTGGGTTGTTGACGGTCACTTGGCCATCGCGATCGACGACCGTGCCGCCGCCGGCGCTCGCGACCCATTCGAGGGCGTTGCAGGTCAGTCCCTCGTAGGCGCGCCCCTGCCAGACATACCCCCACATGCCGCCGTTACCGGAGGCACGTTCGGTGTCCTGGATCCGTGTCGCGGCCTCGGTCAGCGCCGGCCAGCTGTCCGGCACGGCCACCCCATGTGCCGCAAGCAGGTCCTGGCGGTAATAAAGCACGCCGACGCTGGCAAACCATGGCATCGCGACCAGCCGGTCACCGACCGTGTTGTTCCGGACCATCGCCGGGTAGTGTTGCTCGGCACTGTCCCCGATCAGCGGTCGGAGATCGACCAGGTGGCTGGCCAGCATGCCGGGCCAGATCACGTCGATCTGAAACACGTCGATGTCGCCGGCCCCTGCCGCGAGCAGCTGTTGGTACAGCGCAAGCCGTTCGGTCGAGGAATTGGGCGTCGAAACGACCTCGACGGCATGCCCGGTCTCCGCCGCCCAGCGTTCTGCGCCTTCGCGGCACAGGGCCAGTTCCGCACCGACGGCACCGCACGAGATCGTGATGGTCGTGGTCTCGGCGGATGCGGGACCCGGGAGGTTGGCCGAGATGGCGAGTGCCGCCAGCGCCATGAAAAAAGGTCGCATTGGTCCTGTCGCCCCCGCAACGACGGTCGTTGGTCTGAATTCGGAGACTAACGGGCTCTGCAGCGATTAATCGACCACCGGAAACAGGGTTAACCCTTGGTGGACCGATGTTGACGTTCGCTGCGTTCGCGCAGGCGCTTGATCTGGAACAGGGTGCCGCGTTCTTCTTCCTCGAGGGCCTCGGCGATGCGTTTGATGAGCTTTCGGTAGGACGGGAT
>JASFVZ010000334.1:0-3794 GCA_050049565.1 Chromatiaceae bacterium
AACATTTTCTTCCGACCAGTGGGAAAACATGGCCTTCATTCTCGAAGAGTACCCGAGATACGCGGGTTTGCTTGACGAGTGGCAGGATAAGCCACCACGCGTCAGGACAAAGTAAAGGAGTCAGGCACAATCCAATCACACCTCGATTTACTCGCCGCTGCGCTTTGCCTGGTTTGCGCAACCCATGCGTATGGCGATGAGTATCCCGTTGCCAGCAACTTAGCTCAGCTTGAAACGATTAGTGACAAAGCGACTCAGAATTCGCTTGCTCAAAGCAAATCAACGACCGAGTCTCGGCATGAGCAGGAAGATGACTCGGACGACTGTAATTAGCGCAAAAGACTCCGATGCTGTACTACAGCGCGGCACGACTTTGTGGTCAGCACGATTGGCCGTCACCCAGGACGGCCCTCTCTTAGCTCTACGGATTTACTTGGGGCTTGGGCATTCTTCTTTGTCCGCATGTAGCCGGGAGCACCCATTCCCGGCCCACTCAACGTAAAATCAAGAGGTCAGAACCTTTGGCCACCTTGATACTGATTCGGGATGCGAGATTCTCGAGACGAATTCTGGTTGATTTGGTTTCCGTGCGTGATGGCGGCCGTCTATATCGCTGCACTTTATTTTGCAGGGAAGCTCTTGTCCTGACAGCACGCGGCAAATGACCGCAGTTGGCGTGCGCCAAGAGACGGTCTCAAGCCAGGCAAATTGAGACGGTCGTGTCGGTGATCCTTGGAAGTTAGAGGCTATCGAATCAGCGTGTGAACTGATAGGTCATCAGGTTCCAGGACGCATCGATGAGCGTGAATTCGTTTCTTCCGCCTCTTTGAAACCAATACTTGCGCACGGCGCCTGTATCGGGGCTATCGGCGATCATGCGCTGTCCGATCAAGAAAAATATGCAGTTGCAGGGCTTCTCCCCACCCCAGATGCAAGCGTAGTTGCGCTTAACCTCGACAGACTCGCCGCCGCTGCCGCGCCAGAAGCCGGTTAGATCGGGCTGAAGGCTGTATGCATCCCGAGTGTTGGGACAGGGCAACAATTGGCTGCTGTAAGTCGTCTGACGGGTACTTTGCGGCTGCCGAGAAAAGGGCGGGATGTGATTCGACAGGCCGGTCCAGTAGTTGCCGACCTGGCTGCCGTATTGGGAGGGGAACGATGACCAAAGCGACCATGCCATTGGCACGGCATCACCGGACGACGGTGAAAAGGTCGATTGGCCGATTGGTGATGCGATGTTCGACCACGGCGAAAGAGTCGACCTGGTCATCGGATTCGAAAAGGCCGTCCAAGGGCGATGCACTCGCTATCCGGTCTTGCGGCTGCAGTGGTCCGGCGGTCAGGCATGCAAGGAGTATCCGCCCGCGGCGGTCTGGCAGGCGCCGGCTAGGCATCCTAGCTGCACGACCCGTTGGCGCGCGATGGGCATGTGTCGCTGCTCAATGGTCCTCACAATAATGACCATGCCGGACACCGCTGAGTAACTCCGTAAGCGCTCCGCCGTCAATTTTGATCAGACTTCGATGGTCACCCGACTCGAGGTACACATAAGCCAGACTGATCAGAGCTTTGTCCATGAGGGTTTCCATGCCGTACGCGGGGCCCAGCGGCGGAATCGCACCGAGATCGCAGTCAGGAAAATACCCGGCGGCGTCTTTCTCCTCGGCCAGCACCATCTCGCGATCGAGTTCTTTTCTAATTGCAGGCAGATTCACCCACGCATCGCCCGGGATGACAACCATCACTGCACCGGCGCTGTCTTTGAGGATCACGCCTTTTGCTATGTGCCCTTCATCAATATGAGCTGCTTCGGCGGTTTCATGGCTGGAACCGCTTGTGGGGTGGGCGATGACCTCATAACCGACGCCTCGCCCATCGATGTAGCTCTTCACTGTGGCTGCTATTGTCATTGCCTGAATCCCTCATGCAAGTGGGCTGCTTGGTAAGTTCGGTAACAGTCAGTCGGTCCACAAGCATCATCGGCAAGGCGCGCGAGCGCCGGCCTAGCCGTTGCTAATTCAAGTGAGCGAAACACAGGCGATGGCGCTTGTGGACCTGCCCGAAGGGGGCCCTGCCTCTGGACGCGTCCTGATCTAATCATAGGCTACGCTGGCTCTCGGTATACCAGGGTGATGAAAGCCGCCTTGATCTGGGGCTGATTTTCGACTGGCGCAGCGCTGAACCGATCTGGTCAACTCCTTCATTCAAGGCTTCCTCGAGTCTAATTCAAGCTTGAGGGCAATGTAGGCATTGAGATCACGCAGCGAGATGATCCCGACGAGTCGCTGGTCTTCGACGACCAGGAAACGACTGTTTGCACCAGGGCTGCTCATCTTCGTGATCAGGTGGCTTGCCGGTGTCTCTGGCGACACGGTATTGGTATCGGCGCATGATTCGACGCGCTGGCCGATGCGTACGCTTGACCACTGTTCGTGCGGGACTTGTTTGATGTCACGGGTGGTGATGCAGCCAAGCAGCTGGCCGTCGTCGACAACTGGAAACATCTTGAAGTGGTGTTGATAGACGTAGTCGTCGACAAAGTCCTGAATAGAAAGTTGTGGCGCGACAGTGACCGGCTGAGTCTGCATGAAATCGCGTACAGGCTTGTCGCGCAGCATTTCACTGACCACCAGGTGCCGGTAAGTTGCTGTGGCCGCAGACCGCAAAAAAGCGCCTATCAGCAACCACCATACACCACCGATGAACTGCCCCTGGAGAAAGGCAAGGACACCCAGAAAAATGAGCGCCAGGCCGAATCCGGAACCGATCTGGCTCGCCGTTCGCGTTGCCCCCAACAGGTCCTTCCGCCAGAACCAAAGGGCAGCCCGCAGCATGCGCCCACCGTCCAGTGGAAACGCCGGAATCAGATTGAAGACCGCCAACAGAAAGTTGATGTAGGAAAGGTAACTGCCGACGCCAATGAGCGGTAATGGCAACCCTATGGCAGCGGCGAATCGTTCGAACGACAGAAACAGTAGTGCCAGTAAGAGACTCGCCAATGGGCCCGCGACCGACATCAGAAACTCGACTTTCGGGTTGGCCGGCTCCTCCTTCATCTCGGCGACGCCACCAAAAATGAACAGGGTAATTGCACCCATTGGCAGACCGAAATGCCGGGCAACCAGAGAATGCGAAAGCTCGTGGAAGACGATGGAAAAGAGAATACCCAAGGCTCCGGCTACGCCCATCCACCAATAGGTGCCAACAGCCAATCCCGGATAGTCCGTGGGAAAGAGGCCGGCGGCCAGAGTCCACGTGATCAAGACGCCGAGCAGCAGCCAGGTCAGGTTGAGTTTGACGTCGAATCCGAAAAGCCGAAAAAGGTGGAAGCCTTCAATTGGGGACGTGTTCTGCCCGTCGACCGATCTTTGCGAGTCTGGACGCATATCTCCTCCAATCTCTTGGTGCAGGAGGGTACTTTCACTTCGACAACCGGAACCAGCATTCTTGCAGCCTAGGCTGAAACCGTACCGACGGACTATTGAAGACGACGACTGTGGTCTTCGCTCTAGGGTATCGTCCGCGGGACGCTCCGGCGAGCAAGTCAGGTTCTACCCAGCGGCGAGTTAGTCGGCTGTCAATACACTCCGGTCAAAAGCACCGAGGCCTGGGATACAGGCAAAAAGCTGCTAAGCGGACCTTCATCGGCAGCCTTTCACAAGAGTTCGCGGTCTCCAATGTTGTATGTAAACACCTCGTGGAAGCGAGTCTATGCGGAGATCTGCATAAACGGGTAAGTATGGCCCGAGGTTTCGGCACCAGCGCCGCCAGGCGGGCTATGAAATCCAGCGGCT
>JASFVZ010000335.1:0-3788 GCA_050049565.1 Chromatiaceae bacterium
TCCATAGGGCCGCGGCCGCCGGGTTACTCGGATCGCCGGCCTTGACCAGGATGTCCCAGCGTGAGGTAACCGCCGCATGATCGCCATCGTCCGGGGTGATCTCGACGATATGGCCCCAGAGATTCGTCGCGCGCGGGTTCGCCGCATCGACCGCCTCGGGCTTGCGCTTGGAGTTGTTGGTCAGCATCACGTAGACCTTGCCGTTGGCCGGGTTAGGCTCGACGTCTTCCGGGCGATCCATCGGCGTCGCACCCAGCAGGGTGCCGGCACGCCGCGCCTCGATCACGACATCGGCCTGGCTGTTGAAGCCGTTCGCAGCGGTCAGCGGTCCCTTGCCCTGGATCAGCGGCAGCCACTCGACACGACCATCGGCGTCGAAGCGCGCGACATACAGGGTGCCCCTGTCGAGCAGGTCCCGGTTGGCGGTGCGGTCCTGCATATCGACCCTGTCGGCCGAGACGAACTTGTAGAGGAACTCGAAGCGCTGGTCGTCGCCCGAATACACGACCAGGCGGCCATCCTTGTTGACGATCGACTCGGCGCCCTCGTGCTTGAAGCGGCCGAGCGCGGTGCGCTTGACCGGCGTCGAGGTCGGGTCCAGCGGATCGACCTCGACGATCCAGCCATAGCGGTTGGCCGCGTTCGGTTCCTTGTCCAGATTGAAACGGTCGTGGTAACGCGCCCAGGCGTAGCGGTTGCCGGGCACACCGTAACGCGCATAGTTGGCCTGTTCGGGATTGGCCGAGGTATCGCCCATGAAGTAGTAGTGGAAGTTCTCCTCGGCCATCAGGTAGGTGCCCCAGGGCGTAATGCCACCGGCACAGTTGTTGACCGTGCCGATAACGCGCCTGCCGCTCGGGTCTTCACCGGTCTTCAGCCGATCACTGCCGGCGGCCGGCCCGGACAGCGTCATCTCCGTGTCCAGCGCGCTGATGCGGCGCGCATATCGACTGTCGTCGACCACGCGCCACTTGCCACCGACCTTCTTGATTTCGATCACCGAGCCGCCGTGGCTCGCCATCTCGACGTCGACGATGGCCCGGGTGACCTTGCTGAACGCCTTGTCGTGCTTGCCATAGCCCGGGAACATCAGCTCTTCGTCGGTGTACTCGTGGTTGATGCACAGCAGCCCGTGCTCGCTGTTGTCGGAACCGAACGGCAAGGGCACGAAACCGACATAGTCGTTGTTGTAGCCGTACTGCTTCAGCTGGGCCGCGGCAGTGTGCGTCGCCGGATCGAAGGCCGGCGCATCGGGCACGACCTGGTCGCCCCAGCGCATCAGGACGTCGGCGCTGTAACCCGGCGCGACATGGTGGGTCTCGTCCGCGCCATGCGCGATCTCGTCGAAGGCAAAGCGACCTGCACCCGCGGGGGCCGCGGCCTTCACACCGAACGGCAGCGGTGCGAGCATGCCGACCGCGGCGACGCCCAGTGCGCCCTTCAGGATATCGCGGCGATTGAACCGCCGGTTGATCACATCGCCCAGGGTCGGCGCCTCAGAAGGGTTGGTCGGGATGTCTTCCAGCGCCTCGAAATATTCGCTGCGGCTCGAGAATCGCTTGTCGTTCTGGTCCATTCGGCACGCTCCTCTGATTGTCAGGTCGGCGAAAATCGCAGGCAGGGGCCGACGAAGCTAGGAAACCAGTGTGACAGCGATATTGCAGTTCCAGGCACAAACCGAGGGGATTATCGTCTTATGGAGACCCAGAAAAATGCCGTCCTTGGCTGCTTTATTGACGGATAAGGCAAAACGCGGTTTCCACTTCCGTTCATTTTCAATCACTTGTCGTGATCGGACACGGCGGTACCGCCTCGTACCGCGCGGGCGCCTGGATTTTTCGAGGCGCCCCTATGCCGGCCGATTCGGTCGCCTCAACCGACTCAGAGACTGAGGTCGACGATCTCGATGCGGTGATTGCCGCAGGGATTCTGTTCCGACGGCCCCTGCGTGAGCACTGCGATACCGCTGGTCATGCCCTGCTCGCGCATCCAGTCGCGCAGGAAGGGCGTCCAGTCGTCATAGTCCCCGTCGACATAGACCGGGTGTACGCCGTAAGAAAACTGCAGCGCCTGACAGGTCGCCTGCTCGTTGCTGAACGCGGTGATCCAGGTCGGCAGACGAAAGCGCGTGACGTTGCGGGCCATTGACCCGGATCGCGTCGGCACGACCACCGCGACGGGCGACAGGCTCTGCACCGCGTTATGGATGCTGCGGGCGATCAGCCCCGAGAGTGATGGGTTGTCCGGCAGCCGCGCGTCCAACGTCGCGCCGGGTCGGTGCGGCTCAGTGGCGGCGGCGATCTCTGCGAGCATCGCAACCGCATCGACCGGGTAGCGCCCGACCGCCGACTCGGCCGACAGCATCA
Organism: Chromatiaceae bacterium; assembly: GCA_050049565.1. GTDB lineage: Bacteria > Pseudomonadota > Gammaproteobacteria > Chromatiales > Chromatiaceae > Thiosocius. The sequence goes on from JASFVZ010000335.1 coordinate 2,367, forward strand.
CCGCATCGGTCCCGTCGAGGATCGCATTGGCAACGTCGGTCGCCTCGGCGCGCGTCGGCCGGCGATGTGCGGTCATCGACTCGAGCATCTGGGTCGCCGTGATCACCGGCTTGCCGGCGCGATTGGCCGCGCGCATCAGCTCTTTCTGGACCACGGCCATCTCGGCAATCGGCAACTCGACCCCGAGGTCGCCGCGCGCCACCATCAGGCCATCGGCGGCATCCAGGATCTCGTCGAGCCGCTCGACCGCACGCGCCCGCTCGACCTTGGCGATCACGAACGGCGCATAGCCCAGCTCGGCGGCCGCGTTGCGCACCGCGACCACGTCGGCCGCACTGGAGACGAACGACTGGCTGACCGCATCGACGCCGTGTTCGAGCGCGAAGGCGAGACACTCGCGGTCGCGATCGGTGAAGGCGCTGACGCCGAGATCGATGCCCGGCAGATCGAGTCCCTTGCGCGAGGAGAGCTCGCCCCCCGCCCGCACCTCACAGTGGACGTCGGTCGCCTCGACCCGGAGGACCTTCAGCGAGATCAGGCCGTCATTCAGAAACAGCTTGTCGTCCGGGCGCACGGCGAGCGGCAGACGCTTGAAATTGACCGCGAAACGCTGCGCATCGCCGATGATGTCATCGGTGGTGAGCACCACCTCGTCACCGGTTGCCAACTCGATGACCTCGGGGTCGAGTTCGCCGATACGGATCTTGATCCCGGGCAGGTCGGCCATGATCGCGAGCCGTCGCCCGGTCGCCCCAGAGGCATCGCGCAGACGTGCGATGGACGCGGCGTGGGCGTCGAAATCGCCGTGCGAAAAGTTGAGCCGCGCAACGCTCATGCCGGCCAGCAGCATCGCCTCGAGGGTCCTGGGTTCATCCGACGCCGGACCGATCGTGCAGACGAGCTTGGTCTTGTTCGCGGCAAGTTGCATGGCTGGGTTCTCTGGGTTGCTGACCGCCTTCAGCGGCCAAGTTCCGACTGGCTGCAGCTTAATCGAAGATTACTGCCCGATTACGACAGTTGATTAACCGAGCGACGCCTGCTCAGACCGCCAGCGCGAGCAGCACGGAGGCCAACAGCAGTACCGCGAAGCCGATGTTGACGCGACGCGATGTGATCGGCTCCTCGAACCAATGCCGCAGGGCGCCACCGGCGTAGAGCCAGCTGGTATCGATGGCCGTCAGCATCGCCATGATGACGACGCCCTTGAACACCGCGTCCGAGACCGGATCATCGGGCAGTATGACGAAGCCGGCGAACAGGGTCGCAAAGACCGCATAGCCTTTCGGATTCATCAGGGCCAGCAACAGACCCGGCAGAAAGCCGGGGACCGGCCGGCCGCCTGACTGCTCGGCCAATGGCGGCGCCGTGGCGATACGGTAGGCCAGGTAGAGCATGTAGAGCGCGGCCACCCCGACCATCAGC
>JASFVZ010000052.1:0-8764 GCA_050049565.1 Chromatiaceae bacterium
GCTCTCGAACAGGTTCAGCAGATGGTGCCGGATCATGGGATCATTGGTCTTCAGGGTGTCGATCACATCCGGCTGACGGGTCCTGATCTGGACCGCAAGCTGCAGCATCTTGGCCGGCCCACCGGGCGCCAGGCTGACCACGAACGTCGGATCCAGCTTGTGATAGACGAGTTCGCCCTGTTCGATGGGCTCCTCGGCGGTCTCCTCACCCGCTGCGTCGTCGCCACCGCCCATCAACATGACCACGGCGCCGGCCCCGATGACCAGCAGCAGCACGGCACCGCCGGCCAGCATGATGAGTTTCTTCTTGCCCCCGCCCTGTGGTGCGTCTTCGGCGATGTCTTTCTCGTCGGCCATGGCAGTGTTTCCGTCCCTATCCCGGATGCGCTGGGGGTCGTCAGCGCGTTTGCAAGACGGTCTGCAATCCCTATGCCACTTGATTCGAGGGTTTTTTCTCCTTCTTTTACAGCGACTTGGAAATCGGAGCCGCGCAACCGCCAGGGAATTGACGATTGAGGGATTGGCGCGGGGGCGGATTCTCGGCGGCTGCCTGACGGCGCCGGTAGCCAATCAGCGGCGCAGCACCGCCAGCCAGCGCCAGAAGTTCAACAGCCCGGCGAGCGATGCGGCCACATAGGTCCAGGCGGCCGCGCTCAGGATCCGCCGCGCCGCCGGGACCTGGCGACGATCGAGGTAACCGGTCTCGAGCAATGGCAGGGCCTTGCGATAGCTGGCATCGAGTTCGACCGGCAGGGTGACGAGCTGCACTACCACGCCGAAACCAAGCACCAGGAAACCGCCCAGGACCGATACCAGCGCCGGTGACGGCGCGCGCGTCAGCAGGCCCAGGAAAGGCGCTGCGAACAACAGGAAAGAGCCGATCCGCGCAGCCCACACCCCGGCGGCAGCCAGGCGGGTCCGCCACATGAACAGCGGCTCACGCCCGGCATGCTGGATCGCATGACCGCATTCATGCGCCGCCACGGTGATCGCGGTCAGCGTCCGACCGTCGAACTTGTCCGGCGTCAGGCGTACCTTGCGTGCCATCGGGTCATAGTGGTCGCCGGCGTCCGTCTTCTCCACGCCGACGTCGTCGAGCCCGAACCGATCCAGCAGATGGCGCGCCAGTTCGCCGCCGTTGCCCGGAAAATTCTCTTCGGCATCGCGGTTGTGGCGCGCCAGCACCTGACGCACCCAAAGCTGCGGCAGGAACAGGGCTGCCAGCACCAGCGCGATGATGATCAGGTATGCCATCGGTCAACCGTGTCCGGCCTGTCGTTCGCCACGCCTCACGTCAACCCGGGCCAGCAGCAGCGCGCCGGCCGCGAACAGCAGCAGGATGCTCAGGATGCCGGCGCGTGGGCTGTCGGTGGCAACGGCCACCCAGCCGACCATGACCGGACCGATGATGGCGGCGAACTTTCCCATCATGTTGTATAGACCAAACAGGCGGCCGGCGTGTTCCGCCGGAATCAGCCGGGCAAACAATGCGCGGCTCATGGCTTGTACACCGCCCTGGACAAGCCCGATCAGCACGGCGAGTCCGTAGAACTCCCAGGTCTCCGTCATGAGCGACGCCCAGATGACGACCGCGACGTACACCGCCAGTGCCACCCAGATCGCCGCCTTGGCGCCGATCCGGTCACCGAGCCGACCGAACAACAGGGCCGCCGGGAAACCGACGAACTGGGTCAGCAGCAACGCCGTCAGCAGGCCATCGGAAGAGAAGCCGATCGACATGCCGTAGTCGACCGCCATGCGCACGATGGTGTCGACGCCGTCGATGTAGCACCAGTAGGCAATCAGGAAGACAAAGGCGTCGGGCAGGCTTCGAAGCAGACGCCAGCTGATCAGCAGTTCCTTCCAGGCATGCAGCAGGCCCGGGGTGCGCGCGGCACGGTCGGTCGCCGTCTCGTGCACGTACAGCAGCAGGGGCACCGTGAACACCGCCCACCAGGCCGCCACCGTGAGAAAGGCGACCCGCACGGCAGTCGCCTTGTCTGCGAACCCGAACCACTCGGGCTGGACGACCATCGCGACGTTGACGGCAAACAGGATGCCACCGCCGAGATAGCCGAGCGCGAAGCCGAGCGCCGACAGACGCTCGAGTTCCGAACGCTCGGCGACCTCCAACAGCATCGCGTCGTAGGCCACATTGCCGCCGGCAAACCCGATTACGCCGAACACATACAGCATCGCGGCCAGCATCCACTGGCCCTGCGCCACCAGGTAGAGCCCGGCCGTCATCAGGATGCCGAGGGTTGCCATCATCAGCAGCAGGCCCTTCTTGCGGCCTGCGCGATCGGCGCTGACACCCAGCATCGGCGCGATCAGCACCACCAGCAGTGACGCCAGCGAATTGGCCATGCCCAGCTGGGCCGTGCTCTCGACGGCAGGCAGATCGGACGCCCAGTAGGATTTGAAGAAGACCGGAAAAAAGCCGGCCATGACCGTGGTCGCATAGGCGGAATTGGCCCAGTCGTAGAGGGCCCATGACCACTGGGCGCGCCGACGTCCGGCCGCGTTCGCCGCGTTCATGACTTGATGCCGACGCCGCGCGCCAGCAACCACATCGCGAAGGCCCAGAACGCCGCGATGAAGCCGACGATGATCGCAAACGCCTGCCAGAGCGCGATATCGCTGAAACCGAGCAGGCCGTAACGAAACGCGTTGACCATGTACAACACCGGGTTCGCGAGAGAGACCTGTTGCCAGAACGTAGGCAGCATCGAGATCGAGTAGAAGACGCCGCCCAGATAGGTCAACGGGGTCAGCACGAAGGTCGGGACGATCGAGATATCGTCGAAGCTGTTCGCATACACGGCATTGATGAAGCCGGCCGTCGCAAAGACCACCGATGTCAGGATGAAGACCACCAGGGTCACGCCATAGCTATGGATGCTGAGGTCGGAGAAGAACATCGATACACCGGTCACGACGATCCCGACGATGACGCCGCGCGCCACGCCGCCGGCGACATAGCCGGCCAGGATGATCCAGTTCGGCAGGGGTGCGATCAGCAGCTCCTCGATGTTGTGTTGAAACTTGCTGCTGTAGAAGCTCGAGACGACGTTCGCATAGCTGTTCGAGATCACCGACATCAGGATCAGCCCGGGTACGATGAAGTCGATGTAGCGAAAGCCCTCCATGTCGCCGATCTGCGATCCGATCAGTTTGCCGAAGATGATGAAGTACAGCGCCATCGTGATCGCCGGCGGCAGCACGGTCTGCACCCAGATCCGCGAGAAGCGCAGTATCTCCTTGGTCAGTATGGTGCGGAACGCGACCCAATAGACGTTCGCCGCGTTCATTGCCCCTGGTCCCCGGAACCCGGTCTGCCGCGCACCAGGTCCATGAACAGCTGCTCGAGGCGATTCTGCTTGTTCCTCAGGCTCACGACACGGATCCCGCGCTGCGCCAGCGCACCGAACAGGTCGTTCAGCCCATTGTCGCGCGATACCGCGACCTCGAGCGTCGTGTCGTCGATCAGGCTCAGGGCGTAGCCGGGTATGGGTTCGAGCGCATCGACGGATTCAGCGACGTCGAGCACGAAGGTCTCGGTGTCCAGGCGACGCAGCAACTCGTTCATCCGCGCACGCTCGGCGATCCGGCCGTGATTGATGATCGCGATATGGCGACAGAGGCTCTCCGCCTCCTCCAGGTAATGCGTGGTCAGGATGATGGTCGTGCCAGCCGCGTTCGTCTCGCGCAGGAACTCCCACATCGAACGTCGGATCTCGATGTCGACCCCGGCGGTCGGCTCGTCGAGGATCAACAGCCTCGGCCGATGCACCAGTGCCCGCGCGATCATCAACCGGCGTTTCATCCCGCCGGACAGCGCGCGGGCCTGTTCACCGCGTTTGTCCCAGAGGTCGAGCTGCCTGAGCGATGCCTCGGCCCGGACGAAGGCCTCGCGCCGCGGGATGCCGTAGTAACCGGCCTGGTTGACGACGATCTCGACCACCGGCTCGAACTGGTTGAAGTTGAACTCCTGCGGCACCAGGCCAATGCAGGCCTTGACCGCGGACGGCGACCGGTCGAGGTCGTGGCCGAATACGCTGACCCGCCCGCCGGTCTTGTTGACCAGCGAGCTGATGATGCCGATGGCGGTGGATTTGCCGGCACCGTTCGGGCCGAGCAGCGCGAAGAAGTCGCCCTCCTCGACCTCCAGATCGATACCCTTCAGCGCCTCGTGACCGTTCTTATAGGTCTTGCGCAGGTCGGTCAGCGTCAGGGCATGCATGGGGTGGACGGGCGGCTCGGTCGGGACAACGAGGCCGGATTGTAACGACTCTCGCCGGACCGAAGGGTCGGGACCGACGTGGAAATCGTCGAAAGCCGGCGCCGCCGGGGTGAATCAACCCAGCGGTTTGCCGCAGTGCGGGCAGGCCGCGTGCTTGCGCTCGCGCGCGATGATGTCGGCGACGTCGGTATCCGACAGGCTCAGCGACTGCCCGCGCGAGGCCAATCGTGCGCGCTCCGCACCGTCGATCTGGCCGTCGGCCATCGCGGCCTCGACATCGCGGCGCAGATCACACTGTCGCCGGCTCAACGCATTGCTGAAGCCCGAGGCCAGGATGCCGGCCGGCAGTGCGACCATACCGACACCCACCACGCCCAATGCGGCACCGAACAGCTTGCCGAGCGGCGTTATCGGGACGACATCGCCATAACCCACCGTGGTCACCGTGACCACCGCCCACCACATGGCCTGCGGTATGTTGGCAAAGTCCTCCGGCTGCACGGCGTTCTCGGCGTAGTAGGTCGCACTGGCCATCAGCATCAGCAGCAGGAACAGCATGAAGACCGCTGCACCCATCACCCGTGCCTCCTCGCGCAGCACCTCGAACAGCAGGTTGGTCGCCGCCGAGTAGCGGGTCAGCTTGAGCACGCGCAGCAGCCGCGCCAGCCGCAGGAAGCGCAGATCGAGCGGGATGAACATGCTGAGCCAGAACGGCAGCACGGCGACCAGGTCGATGACCGCCATCGGGCTGCGCATGAAGCGCAGCCGACCCCAGACCGGATGCCGGTATTCGGCGCGCCAGCGGTTGTCGACCACCGACCAGACGCGCAGCAGGTACTCGATCGTGAAGACCGTGACCGAGAACACCTCGATCATGGTGAACACCGGCCCCCAGCGGGCCTGCAATGCGGCGACCGACTCAAGCACGACGGCGACGACATTGAACAGGATCAGGCCGATCAGGAATCGATCGATCCACAACGAGACGTGGTCGCCCGGCTGCGGGACGTCGAGCATCCCCGCCAGTCGTGCACGCACCGTCCGGTGCGGCGGCGAGACCGCCTGGGACCTTGTCGTGTTCATGCCCGTCATAACGGCAGGAACGCGGCGTTTTAAAACCGGCGCAGCGTGGGCCGGCAGCCGGGCCGGTTCAGGGAAGCGCGAGTTCCGGGCGCTCGCGGTACTGGGCCAGGGCCTCGGGATTCGCCAGGGCACCGGTATTGGCGACCGGTCGCCCAGCGACCGTGTCGCGTACCGCCAGCTCCGAGATCTTGCCGCTGCGGGTCCGCGGGATGTCGTCGACCTCGAGTATCTTCGCCGGCACATGGCGTGGGCTGGCGTGCGTGCGCAGCACGCGGCGGATCTCCGCGCGCAGTGCGTCGTCGAGCCGGCTACCCGGCTCCAGCACCACGAACAGCACTACCCGCACGTCGCCGTCCCACGGCTGGCCGATGCAGACGCTCTCGCGGACCTGCGGCAGCCGCTCGACCTGGCGGTAGATCTCGGCGGTGCCGATGCGCACACCGCCCGGGTTGAGTACGGCATCCGATCGCCCCGTGATGATCAGGCCACCGTGCCCGGTCAGTACCGTCCAGTCGCCATGCGTCCAGACGCCGGGGAAGCGCTCGAAGTACGCGGCCCGGAAGCGGCGCCCGTCGGTATCGGCCCAGAAACCGACCGGCATCGACGGGAACGGCCGGGTGCATACCAGCTCACCGGGCGCGTCGCGCAGGCTGTTGCCGTCGGCGTCGAACACATCGACCGCCATCCCCAGCCCCCGGCACTGCAGTTCACCGCGCCGGACCGGCAGCAGCGGGTTGCCGAGGGCGAAGCACGAGACGATGTCCGTGCCACCGGAAACCGAACTGATCTGCACCCCGGGTCGAATCGCGTCGAGCACGTAATCGTAGGATTCCGGGGCCAACGGTGAACCGGTCGACAGGATGCAGCGCAACTTTTTCAGCTGCAGCGTATCGACCACCCGCACACCGGCCTTTTGTTGGGCCGACAGGTATTTCGCGCTCGTGCCGAAGACCGTGACACCCAGCTCGTCGGCCGTCCGCCAGAGCGCATCCGGCGACGGATGGAGCGGATTACCGTCGAACAGCACCAGCGTGGTCCCGCTCGCGAGCCCCGAGACCAGCCAGTTCCACATCATCCAACCGCAGGTCGTGAAATAGAAAAGCCGATCGTCGCGACGGATGTCACAGTGCAACCGGTGTTCCTTCAGGTGCTGCAGCAGGGTCCCGCCGGCGCCATGCACGATGCACTTGGGCCTGCCGGTGGTGCCCGACGAAAACAGGATATAGGCCGGATGATCGAACGGGACCTGCAGGAACGGCGGCGCCGGCGGCGCTTCTGCCACCACATCGGCCCAGTCGCGTGCACCCGGCAGATGACCGATGCCGGGCCAGTCCACGACCAGGCATTCGTGCGGCGCATCGAGACCGTCGCGCACCGCCTGGATCTTGCCGCGGATGTCGATCGGCTTGCCCTTGAATCGATAGCCGGAAGCGGCAAGCAGCAGCCGCGGCTCGATCTGCCCGAAGCGGTCGAGGATGCCATCGGCACCGAAGTCCGGCGAGCAGGACGACCAGACGGCACCGATCCAGGTCGTCGCAAGCATCCCGATCACCGCTTCCGGGATGTTGGGCATGATCGCGGCGACGCGGTCGCCTGCCCCAACCCCCATCGCACGCATTGCGGCGGCCAGCCGCCCGGCCTGCTCGCGCAGCTGCGCGTAGCTCAGAGCGCGTTGTTCGCCGTCTTCGCCGCGAAAGATCAGCGCCGGTCGATCGTCACCATAACGCAGCAGGTTCTCGGCAAAGTTCAGCCGGGCGCCTTCGAACCAGCGCGCCCCGGGCATCGCGTGCGGGGAACGCAGCACCGCCGCATAAGGTTGCGAGGCGATGACGCCGCAGAACGCCCACACCGCCGCCCAGAACCCGGCCGGCTCATCGACCGACCACTGCCAAAGGGCTTCGTAGTCATCGAACTGCCGTCCGCTCTGCTGCGCCGCGGCCTGCATGAATCCGCGAAGCTGCGACCGTTCGGCGACAGCCGGTTGCGGTGACCAGACGATCTCGGACAATTTCGCTGCGGAGTCGTCGGACATTGTCTTATTCTCTGTCTCCACCAAAAATACTCTAGCAGCCAGGACCCGACCCGATGCCGATCAGCCAGCCGCGCTCACCCGAGGTCTTTCTCAATCTCAACGTCCGCGGCATGGGCCCTTCCGCGACGCTGGCGATCAACGAACGCTCGGCCGCCCTGCAGAGCGAAGGTCGGGAGATCCTGCGGCTCGGCCTCGGCCAGTCGCCGTTCCCGGTCCCGGATCACGTCCGCGACAGCCTGGCGCGCAATGCACACCAGAAGGACTACCTCGCCGTGAAGGGATTACCGGCGCTGCGCGAGGCCGTCGTCGACTGGGTCAGGCGCACCGAGGGGCTGGACTACTCACCGGCCAACGTGCTGGTCGGCCCCGGCACCAAGGAACTGATGTTCCTGGTACAACTGGTGTACTACGGTGACCTGGTTATTCCGTCGCCGTCCTGGGTCTCGTATGCGCCGCAGGCGCGGATCATCGGCCGCCATATCCACTGGCTGCGCACCCGACCCGCGACCGGTCTCGGCGTCGAACCCGAGGCACTGGAAGAACTCTGTTCACGTGACCCGGAGCGCCCCCGCCTGCTGATCCTCAACTCGCCCAGCAACCCGACCGGTCTGTGCTATGACGAAGCGCAGCTCCAGGCGATCGCCGAGGTGTTGCGCAAGTACCGGGTGTTGGCGTTGTCGGACGAGATCTACAGCGGCACCCACTATACCGACGGGCACCTGTCACTGGCCCGTTACTACCCGGAAGGGACGATCATCAGCAACGGGCTCAGCAAGTGGTGCGGCGCCGGCGGCTGGCGCCTGGGTTTCTTCGTGTTTCCCGAGAGTCTGAACTGGCTGGCAGATTCGATGGCGGCGGTGGCCAGCGAGACCTTTACGGCAACCAGTGCACCGATCCAATACGCCGCGGTGGACGCCCTGGTCGACAACCCGGCGATGCAGATCTACCTGGACGACAGCCGAAAAATCCTCAGCCAACTCGCTGACTACGCCTACCGCAGACTGTCGCAGGCCGGTGCGGTACTCAGCCCGTCAGGCGGCGGTTTCTACCTGTTCCCGCGCTTCGAGAGTCGGCGTGACGGGCTTGCGACGCGCGGCATTGAAAACAGCCCAACCTTCTGCGAACGCCTGCTGGAAGAGACCGGTGTCGCCGTGCTCCCGGGCAACAGCTTCGGCCGACCGACGCGCGAGCTCTCACTGCGGATGGCGATCGTCGATTTCGACGGGACCACCGCGTTGCGCGAGGCCCGCGGGCAGGCGATCGACGAGGCCTTCGTCAAGACCTACTGCAACCGCGTGACCACCGCGGTCGACCGCATGGCCGAGTGGGCCGCTTCCTGAACACCATCGCTCCGGCCGCATGGAGGCGCTAGCGCCCGAGACACTCGCGCTGCTGGTCGCCATCGC
>JASFVZ010000139.1:0-6068 GCA_050049565.1 Chromatiaceae bacterium
CCGGCTGACGGGCAGGCACCATCCTGCCGCGCTGTGACAGCGCGATTCCGGCCAGGATGATCGCCATTGCCAGGTAGTCACTGGGCGTCGGGCGTTCGCCGAACAGCAGCGCGCCGAGCACGACCGCCCAGACCGGGATCAGGTAATTGAGCTGCGACACGAACGCCGGGCCGGCGCGCTCGATCAGGTGGAAGTAGACCAGTGCCGCAATTGCGGTGGAAAACACGCCGAGCAGCGCGACTGCGACGATGGCGACCGGGGCATCGACCAGGCCGGTCAGGGCCGGCATCTCCGGACGCAAGACCATCAACATCGCAATGGCGCCGATCAGCGTGGTCGCCGTCGCGCTCGATAGCACGTCGCTGGCGGGACGAAGGCGCGACAGGATGGCCGAAACGGCATAGCAGAGCGCGGCGAGTAAAACCGCCAGGGTCGCGGCCACGAAGCGCGAACCTGCGCCGTCGGTCACCGCGATGTCGGGACCCAGCAAAACGGCGACGCCCAGCAGGCCCACCACGAAGCCGGTGACACGTGCCGGCGTCAGTCGCTCGCCCGGTACGGTGAAGTGCCCGATGACGAGCACGAACAGCGGCATCACCGCCATCAGGAGCCCGGCGAGGCCGCTGTCGAGATACTGCTGGCCCCAGGAGATCAGGTTGAACGGCACCAGGTTGCCGATGATCGCGATCAGAAAGAAAAAGACCCACAACCGGGCGCCGCGGGGCACCCTGGCCCGGCGCGCGATCAGCCACCATGCAATCAGTAGCGCGGCGCCGATCGCCAGCCGGGCGAGCACCAGCGGCGCCGGCGCCATGGCCTCGAGGGCCGCCTTGGTCAGTGCGAACGCCGAGCCCCACATGACGGTCAGTGCGAGCAGCAGCGACCAGTCCTGCCATGCGCGTGCCGCCGTCATCGCCGCCGCTCAAATGGCGACGCCGCCCCGGTCTGGAGCGGCGTCTTCGGGTGGACGACTATCCGCATCCGGGATCAGCTGCCGGGTGGCAGCAGGACCTCGTCGATGATGTGGATGACGCCGTTGCTGGCGGCGATGTCGGCCTGCGCGACCTTGAGCTGACCAAGGTCGATCGACGCACCGTTAAGGGTTTCGAACCGGCCCTGCTCGATCAGGTCGGCCGCATTCAGGCGACCGGCGACCACATGGTAGGTCAGCACCTTGGTCAGTGCCTCGGGATTGTTCAGCAGACCGGGCACGGTACCCTCTGGCAGCCTGTTGAACGCCTCGTCGGTCGGTGCAAAAACGGTGAAGGGTCCGTCACCGCTCAGGGTCTCGACCAGTTCTGCGGCCTTTACGGCAGACACCAGGGTCGCAAACTGGTCGGCCGCCACGGCGGTCTCGACCAGGTTCCGCGGTGCCGCCTCGGTGGTCGTGCCACCGGCGGGTGCGTTGGCCGGTGCCGGTGCCTTCGGTTGCGGTGCTGACGCCGGTGCCTGGTAGTACGCCGGTGCTTCGCGGTATCCCTTGCCGCCCTTCATGCCCTTTTGGCCGTGGCCATACATCCCCCTGTGGCACTGGCGATAATGCGGATGACCCTTTGACCAGCCGCGGCTATCGCTGGATTTGTAGCCGCCGCGGTAAGGTTTTGCCCAATGGCCTTTCCGGTAGCTCTGGCCGTACTTCTTGCCGTGGCCCGGGTGCCGGTGGCCGTAGCCGTAATTCCAGGTTTTTGCCTTCGGCTCGCCATAGTGGCCTTTGGCAGGTCCGTAGGCGTGGCCGGCCACCGCGGGTGCGGCTGCGACAACCATCAGTACGACAACGCCTGTCACGCTTGCCAACAACTGCTTCATGACAACTTCCTCGTTGCTGTTATGTGACAGCCGCGCGTCTGCACGGCTGCAGGACCGGCGATTACCGATCTGTTCGATCAGATCCGAAAGGGCGGGTCACGTTCGCGGAAAAACCCCCAGCCCCAATACCGATAAGGCCTGGACGCACCCTGGCCGCCGGGTCACCAGATCTGACGCGCACCGATCGCGAGCAACAGCACGAGTTGCACCGCGTTGATCACGACACTGCTGCGATGAAGCCGCTCGAAGCGGGTCTTCGCTTTTTGGTCGCCGGTCAACGACGCATCACGCGCCGCATTGATCTTCGGCATCAGTGACTGACGCGCATAGATAAACAGACCCGCCACGACCAGACTCAGCAGCAGGCTGATCGGATCGGCGAATGCCGCCATGGCGGCGGCAAGCACGGCCGCAACCAGCCCCCAGACGTAGTAGTTGGGGAAGAACGCGCGCAGAAAGGCCCCGGCGGATTCGGCCGGCAACACGCGAAATACCAGGGGTGCGACGATGACGCCGAAAAACAGCATGCTGCCGGCCAGCGCACCGACCATCCAGAGCAGAACAGCGCTTTCCATGGCTACCTCCTAACGGTTGACGATCGCTCGCGGGGTGGCTCACGACCCGAGGCGCCGCAGTTTGAGACTTCGGGTCGATACCGCAACCGCCGGCCGGCCGCGGTATCTTCTTGTCGACGTCAGAAACGAGATGCCAGAACCACACCCAGGCGCGAGCCCTGATCGACCATTCGGCTCCAGACCCTACCGATCCATCGGGCCTCGGGCAGGCGGCTGGCCGCATCCTCCCGATGTGCGACCTCGTCGAGCCGGCAACCCTCGAGCAACGCGCGCAGCTGTCGATAACGCGGTTGGTCGCCCAGCGCCTCGATCTGGTTTCTGTAGTGCTGGTCGACGAAGGTCTCGACCGCCTGAATGGTGCGGAAGACGGCGGTCGGGCCGAACAGCGCGGGCAGGGCGCCGGTCATCCAGCCGGCGAGCTTCCAGACAGGCAGGAGGCGGCTGCGGCGTCTGGGTGGGACCAGATCCTCCATCAGCGCCAGGTGGCTTTGTTCGGTCGCGAGGTGGTGCCGGGCGAAGCACAGCACCGCGTCATCGCGTGTGACGCTGAGTACGCCCCGGTAGATGAATACCGCCCCGGTCTCTCCGGCGTGGTCGGAGCGCAGCGCCGGCCAGAGACAGTCCGGCACCGCAACCTTGCCAACCGGTGACCGGTCTTTGCCGGGCCGGGCGGCCGTTCTCAACACCTGTTGCATGCGAGCCTCGCGAAGTCATAGGTCAATGGATAAGACTTCGCGTCAGGCGGGTAACTCCTCTACCGCGGCCAGCAGCGGGTTGTGTATACGTCCTGGCCGGCGCGCCGATGAGCGATTGCCGAAGGTCGGCCGGCGGCCCGGTATCTGCCGCGAGCGGCTACAGGTCCTTCACGTTGCCCGGCTCGCTGCTCAAGAGCGTCGAGATGTGCTTGCCATTCTTGTACAGGTTGTAGGTCCCGTCATCCTGCTCGTAGAGGGTGAAACACATCGGCGAGATCTTGCGCTGCCAGAGGATACAGAGCCGGTCCTTGTCGTCGACGAACCAGACGCCTTCGCGCCGCGCGTCATCGGCGTGCATCTGCCGCTTGAAGGTGCCGTATTTGCCGAACCAGTTCGTGCAGAGGCTCTGGTCTTTCTCCTTGCGGCACTCGGTCGACTTTTCGCGCACGAGTTCGAGGATCTCTGCCTTGCCGAGCGCCAGTTCATCGGTCGGTTCGTCGCCCGCGGTTACGACCCCGCCTGTCGACCAGGCGACCAAGATGAATCCAATAAAGAAAAGCGCACGCATGGTCCTGATCTCCGCTGAATGACCCTGCCCAGGGTAAGCGATGGCGGCGGATTTTGCGATCTCGCGCCAACCGGCTCAGAACCGTCCGGCCGCATAGTCCTCCTCGGCCTGACGGATCTGCGCCTTGGTATTCATGACGAACGGCCCGCCGCGCACCACCGGTTCGTTCAGGGGCCGGCCCGCAACCAGCAACAGGCGTGCGCCACCGCTTCCGGCCGTAACGCTGGCCCACTCACCGCGCGCGAGGATACCGAGCTCATCCCGCGTGAGTTCGAGCCGGCCGCCAGCGCCGTCATCCGCCAGCACACTGCCGGAGACGACATAGACGAACGCGTTGTGGTGACTGGGCAGGGTCTCCTCGAACGACTGCCCGGCCGGCAGCATGACATCCACATAGAACGGCTCGGTCAGCGGCTGTGTCACCGGGCCTCGTGTACCCTTTGCCGTTACGCCGCTGATCACTTTGAGCCGCACGCCGCCGGGACGCCGTTCCTCCGGGATCCTGTCGGCCGGATGCTCCTGGTAGGCCGGCGGATCCATCTTGTGCCCGGCCGGCAGATTGACCCACAGCTGGAAACCCTCGAGCAGCCCTTCGCTCTGCTCCGGCATCTCTGAGTGCACGATCCCACGGGCCGCGGTCATCCACTGCACGCCGCCCGGCTCGATGACCCCTTCGTGCCCGGCGTTGTCGCGATGGCGCATACGCCCATGCAGCAGATAGGTCACGGTCTCGAAGCCGCGATGCGGGTGCGGTGGAAAGCCTGCGATGTAGTCTCCCGGCCGGTCCGATCGAAAGGCGTCGAGCAGCAGGAAGGGATCGAGCAGCGGCAGCGCAGGCTGCCCGATGACGCGGGTCAGTTGCACGCCTGCGCCATCGCTGGTCGGCAGTCCGCGCACGACGCGTGAGACATACCGCGGCTTGGGCTCGGTCATTGTCGCACTCGCATCCATCATGCACCGCACGCCACGTCGGCGGTTGGCGGGCTCGGCAGCCAATGCTCGAGCGTCTGCATTGCCCCGGCGTGCGCGGCTTCGATATCGGCCGCCACGCGTTCGGCGCCGACCAGCCGCACGTCGGTGATACCGACGAAGCGGAACACCTGCGTCAGGTAGGTGCTGGCGAAGTCGACCGGGCTACCGAACGGGACGCCGCCCGATGCCATCGCGAGGTACACGGGACGGTCGGCGAGCAGGCCGACCGGGCCATCGGTTGTGTACCGGAACGTCAGACCCGCGCGACAGACCAGATCGATCCAGGCCTTCAGCGTCGAGGGCACCGAGAAATTGTAGATCGGTGCGGTCAGCACGATGATGTCGGCGTCGGCGAGTTCGGCGATCAGGCTGTCCGACAGGGTCAGCCGGTCGCGTTGCGCGGCGTCGCGCGCGTCGGCCGGCGTCAGGTTGGCGGCGACCCAGTCGCCGTCGATGAACGGCAGGCCGGTAGCCAGGTCACGCCGGACCAGGTCGGCCGACGGGAAACGTGCGAGCAGGCGCTGCTCGATCGCGTCGCCGAGCGTGCGCGAGACCGAGTCGTCGACGCGGGCGCTGCTGTCGATGCGCAGGATGCGTTGTACCTGTGCCTGATTCATGGGCGTGGCTCCTTGAGACGGACTGGTGCAGCGACCCGCGCTGCGATGGAAGCAGCTTGGTCCGGTATTGGATCCCGAAAAAGACGGGTTATCGCGAAAGACAGTTGCAATAATCGCAACAATGGACAGGTTCGCACTCCTCGAGTCCTTCGTGACGGTCGTCGACGCCGGGAGTTTCAGCCGGGCGGCGGAACGCCTCGCGGTCGGCAAATCGATCGTCAGTCGCCGCGTCACCGAGCTGGAGCGACACCTGGGGACCCAGCTACTGCAGCGCACGACCCGCACCCTGTCACTGACGTCGCATGGCCGGGTGTTCTACGAGCACGCGGTGCGCATCCTGGGCGATCTCGACGAGGCCGAACACCTGGTCATCGACGCGGCCGGGGCGCTGCGCGGCCGGCTGCGGATCGCCGCGCCCCTGTCATTCGGTCTGCACCATCTGTGTGACGCCCTGACCGCCTTCATGACCGATCACCCGGGCGTGGAGCTGGAACTCGACCTGAATGACCGCGAGGTCGACCTGGTCGACGAGGGATTCGACATGGCTATCCGGATCGGCGACCTGCCCGACTCCACCCTGATCGCGCGCCGGCTCGGTACCGCACAGTTCGTCACCTGCGCCAGCCCGGCCTACCTGGCCGCGCACGGGACGCCGCAGCATCCCGACGATCTGGCACACCACATCGGCCTGCACTATGCCAACGCAACGCTCTCGCAGGTCTGGCAGTTCAGCGCACTGGATCGTGACCCGCCGACCGCCGTGCCGGGCATTCGCATGCGGGCCAACAATGGTGACGTACTGACCACGGCGGCCGCCGCGGGCCTGGGTATCGTG
>JASFVZ010000002.1:0-16072 GCA_050049565.1 Chromatiaceae bacterium
CGGCAAGTTCGTGGACGGCCATGTTGAACTCGCGCCGGATGACCGATTCATCCTCGATACCGCCTGGGATATCGATTCGGGTAACCGGGAACGCGTCGGCGTGACCTACGCTACGCTGCACAACGAGGTTGCGCGCGGTGACACGCTGGTACTGAACGACGGCCATATCGTCCTGTGGGTCGATGAGGTCAGCGGGACGGAGGTCCGCTGCAAAGTGGTCGTCGGCGGCCCATTGTCGAACAACAAGGGTATCAACAAGCTCGGCGGTGGCCTCTCGGCACCTGCGCTGACCGAGAAAGACAAGGATGATATCCGCTTCGCGGCGCGGCTCGAGGCCGATTATTTGGCGGTATCCTTCGTGCGTTCCGCGGATGACGTGCTGGCCACCCGGGAACTGCTGCGCGAGGCCGGGGGCCTCGGTGGCATCGTCTCCAAGATCGAGCGTGCAGAGGCGCTCGACAGCATCGAAGAGATCATCGACGCGTCGGACGTCATCATGGTGGCGCGCGGTGATCTCGGTGTGGAGATCGGCGATGCCGAGCTGCCGGCAGTGCAGAAACACCTGATCAGCATGGCGCGGTCGATGAACTGCGTTGTGATCACCGCGACTCAGATGATGGAGTCGATGATCCAAAACCCGATTCCTACCCGCGCCGAGGTGTTCGACGTGGCCAATGCCGTGATCGACGGGACCGACGCGGTCATGTTGTCGGGCGAGTCGGCGGCTGGCAAGTATCCGGCCAAAGCGGTCGAGGCGATGGACCGGATCTGCAAAGAGGCTGAAAAGCAGTCACAGGCGCGAAGGTCCGATCACCGTCTGCACTCGGTGTTCGGGCGAATCGACGAAGCGATCGCTATGTCGACCATGTACACCGCAAACCACCTCGGCGTTGCCGCGATCGCCGCGTTGACGGAGTCCGGGTCGACCACCAAGTGGATGTCGCGCATTTCTTCCGGGATTCCGATCTACGCCTTGACGGGCCAGGTGGCCACGCGTAGAAAAGTGACGCTGTTCAGGGGGGTATATCCTGTCAGCTTCGACCTCGAGCCGGGAATCGATTCGCGACAAGCGAACATCGAGGTGATCGAAGAGCTGCAGCGTCGTGGCGCGGTGCGCGACGACGACCTGGTGATCATCACCAAAGGCGATCTGAACGGGGTCTCGGGTGGGACCAACGTCATGAAGATCGTGCGGGTCGGCGAACATAACCCGATGTCCGGAAAACTGAATTTTGATTGAGACACTCAAGAAAAGGAGCAGACGATGGCACTGATTTCCCTGCGTCAAATGCTGGATCACGCGGCCGAACACGACTACGGCGTGCCGGCATTCAACGTCAACAACCTCGAGCAGATGCGCGCCATCATGGAAGCGGCTGACGAAACCGATTCGCCGGTTATCGTTCAGGCCTCCGCGGGTGCGCGCAAATACGCAGGTGCGCCCTTCCTGCGTCACCTGATCCTCGCCGCGATCGAAGAGTTTCCACACATCCCTGTCTGCATGCACCAGGACCATGGGACGTCGCCCGCTGTCTGTCAGCGTTCGATACAGCTGGGTTTCAGTTCGGTGATGATGGACGGCTCGCTCGGCGAGGACGGCAAGACGCCGACCAGCTACGAGTACAACGTCGATGTCACCAGGACCGTGGTCGACATGGCACACGCCTGTGGTGTCTCGGTCGAGGGGGAGCTCGGGTGCCTCGGGTCCCTGGAAACCGGTCAGGCCGGCGAAGAAGATGGCATTGGAGCCGAAGGTACCCTGTCGCATGACCAGTTGCTGACCGACCCGGAAGAGGCCGCGGATTTCGTCAAGAAAACCGGCGTCGATGCCCTGGCGATCGCGATCGGCACGTCGCACGGCGCTTACAAGTTCACGCGCCCGCCGACCGGCGATATTCTCGCCATCGAGCGGATCAAGGAGATCCACTCTCGCATTCCCAACACGCATCTCGTCATGCACGGTTCATCGTCTGTACCGCAGGACTGGCTCGCGATTATCAACGAGTACGGCGGCGACATGGGTGAGACCTACGGGGTGCCCGTGGAAGAGATCCAGGAAGGCATCAAGCACGGTGTGCGCAAGGTCAACATCGACACCGACCTGCGGATGGCATCGACCGGTGCGATTCGCAAGCACCTGAAGGAGAACCCGTCGAACTTCGATCCGCGTAAGTTCCTCGCCGCGTCGACCACCGCGATGAAGGACATCTGCAAGGCGCGCTACGAGGCCTTCGGTACCGCCGGCAACGCCTCCAAGATCAAGGTGCTGAGCCTTGATGCCATGACCGGTCGTTACCAGTCCGGCGAGCTCGATCCGAAGGTCAACTGACTTTCACCGATAGCTCGAAAGGGGCGCCGCGGCGCCCCTTTTTTGTGCGTGTTTGGCAGTTCGCAGGCCGCCCTGGCGCGACGCTTGGGCATCGGATCGGAAGGTCCGACTGCCACCGACCAGCATCAGCCGCCCGGCATGATCAGTACCGGCAGTCTGGTGCCGCGCAGGATACGCTCGGTGTTGCTGCCGGCAAGCCGTGCCCTGAGTCCGAGACGGCCCTGGCCGGTGATGACGACAAGGTCATAGGACACCTGGTCGGCCAGTTCGATGGCGACCTCGGCAATATTGCCGAGCTGACGGCGCAGGACCCAGGTCTGGCCTTCGATCTGCGGCAGCTGGCGTTCGTCGAACACGTCGCCATTGCCGGTGTCGACGACCGTCACCTCGGCCGGTATGGCGCCGAACGCCGGTAGCCAGCTGCGCAGAAACGCCAGTGCAGCGCGTGGATCCTGATACGGGTCGAGGACGCACAACACACGCTGCAGGCTCGCGACACCGGACTGCCCATCGACGAAGCCGGCGGCCTGATCAGGCAGTAACAGGCTGTGGCTGCGGGTCCGGTAAGCGACCGTCTCCGCTACCGACGGACGGAGGATACGTGCCATTCCGCTGCGGCCCCGCGTTGCCATTACCAGCAGGTCGACCGGGTGGCGGTTCAGGTAATCGGCAATCCCCTGGCGCGGGTCGTCATCGCGCATCGCCATCTTGGCAACATCGATGCCGAGTTGCGACGCGACGGCGGAGCGGGGCGCGTCCTCTTCCAGCATGCCCCATGTCGCCAGCGTCTCGCGGACCCCTGGGAATTGCTCCCATGGCACCTCGTCCCGGCTCTCAGACCCCGTATGCAACAGGGTGAGGCGCGCCCGCTTGGCGACGGCCACCGCGAGGGCATGGTGGAAGGCCAGCAGGCTGTCGTCGCTGAAGTCGGTAGTGACCAGGATGCGCGGGGTGATGGGTTGTAGCTCGGGCACGGCGAATCCGTCCTAGCCCACCGTCGTGACGGGCTTTTCGATCTGGTGAGTCTAACGTTTGGGGGGGCTGCCGTCTCGCGACGCACAGTATGCCGGTATAGTGCTATTGCTCTGGCAACTGAATGTTTGCTCGTTGCGTTGCCGGAGCAACAACGCGCATCGCGAAGGAGCTGTTGTGTACGGTAAGAAGTTCCCCTGTCCCTGCTGTGGCCACCGGGTGTTCGACTATCAGCCGGGCTTCAACCAGCTGTGTCCGATTTGCGGCTGGGAGGACAGTCTCGACCAACTGCGCTTCCCAACCATGCCCGGTAGCGCAAACCACGTCAGCCTCGTTGAAGCGCAACGCAACTATGTCGAACACGGTTCGTCGGAGCGCCGCAAGCGCGGCACGACGCGTAGTCCCTTCGAGGGCGAACCGCGCGATGAGCAGTGGCGTCCGGTCGATGTCGATCGCGACAACATCGAGGAGCCGCGCCGTGGCCAGAACTACGCGGATTCCTATCCGTATGAAGACACCACCGTCCTGTACTACTGGCGCTCCACCTACTGGCGTCGGGTCGTCGGCTGATGCCGGTCAGGTGGGGAAGTCCGGTTCACCCGATGGGTAAGGGTTGCGCCGCCAAGGCACTGCGCTGATGTTCCAGGTCTTCGACGTGCTGTGCCCAGTAATGCGGTGACGCCATCCATGAGAAGGCGCCGGGGAAGGCGGGGTCATCCCAGCGCTTAGCGACCCAGCCGCTGTAGTGGATCATTCGCAGCGTTCGCAGGGGCTCGATGAGCACGAGCTCCCGCGGATCGAAATCTCTGAACATGCGATAGCCTTCGATCAGTGCGCCGAGCTGGCTTGCCTGTTCGTTACGGGGACCGTTGAGCAGCATCCACAGATCCTGAACTGCCGGACCGTTTCGACAGTCGTCGAGGTCGACGAAGTGCGGGCCGGCGTCGGTCCAGAGGATATTGCCGTGGTGGCAGTCGCCATGCAGCCTGATTATCTCCGCTGCGGTGTCGTCGGCGATCTCTTCGATGCGGTTCAAAAGCTCTGCGGTGACAGTGCTGTAACGACCGGCCAGTTCCATCGGCATCAGCGGGCTTTGCATGACACTGTCGCGTGCCGGCCAGCCCAGCGTGTGTACGTCGAGGATCGGGCGCTCGGTGAAGTGGCTGCCCTGTCCGGCCAGGTGGAGACGTCCGATGAAACGACCGATCCAGCCCAGCTGTACCAGATCGCCAGGCTCCGGTGCGCGGCCACCGCGGCGTGGAAACAGTGCGAACCGGAAGTCGGCATGCGAGAACAGGGTCTGACCGGCCGGTCCTGTCCAGGGCGCGACAACCGGTACTTCGGCCATGTCAAGCGTCTGCGCGAAACTGTGTTCCTCGAGGATAGCGGCGTCGCTCCAGCGGTCGGGCCGATAGAACTTGGCGATCAATGGGGCGCGTTCCTCGATACCGACCTGAAAGACGCGATTCTCGTAACTGTTCAAGGCCAGCAGGTGGCCATCCGGCTCGAGGTTCACCTGTTCGACGGCCTGCAAAATGACATCAGGGACCAGGTCGTCGTAAGGGTGGCTCACGTTCAGGCCTGCTTCAGCAGGGTGTCGAGTCGTTTCCGGTCGAATCCTTGGACAGCCCTGTCGCCAACCAGGATCACCGGCAGGCTGCGGGTGCCGAGACGGGCGAGCGATTTCTGCGCGCGTTGGCTGGTTCTGACATCGAGTTCCTGGAAGGGGATCCCGATCTGCTCGAGGTAAGCGCGCGCCTGACGGCAGGCGTTGCACTGGCGGCTGGTGTAGAGGGTGACCCGGGGCGGCTTCATCGGCCGGTCAGCCGCTTCTCGGCCTCACGGTACTTTTGCGCGGTCCTGGCAATCACTTCATCCGGCAGCTGCGGGCCCGGCGGCGTCTTGTCCCAGTCCAGCGTTTCGAGGTAGTCGCGCACATACTGCTTGTCGAAGCTCGGTGGGCTGATGCCGGGTCGGTAGACATCGGCGGGCCAGAAGCGCGAGGAATCAGGCGTGAGTACCTCGTCGATCAGGTGCAGCCTGCCTTCGCGGTCCAGGCCGAATTCGAACTTGGTATCCGCAATGATGATGCCGCGCTCCAACGCATAGGCAGCACTCTCGACATAGATGCGCAGGCTGGCGTCGCGCACCTGCTGCGCGAGCTCGCTGCCAATAAGGTCGACGGTGCGCGCGTAATCGATATTTTCGTCATGGTCGCCGATCTCGGCCTTGGTCGACGGGGTAAACAAGGGTTCCGGCAGGCGTTCGGCCTGCTGCAGTCCGACGGGTAGCCTGATCCCACAGACCTCGCCGTTGGCCTGGTAGTCCTTCCAACCGGATCCGATCAGGTAGCCGCGAACGACCGCCTCGACCGGCAGGGGCGCGAGTCGTCTCGCTATGATTGCGCGGTCGCCGAGCTCGGCCCTGACGTCGGGGTCGACGACAACGTCACTGATCGGGCGATCGGTCAGGTGATTCGGGACGATAAGTGATGTCCGGTCGAACCAGAAGTTCGAGACGCGCGTCAGCACCTCGCCTTTGCCGGGAATCGGCTGCGGCAGAACGACGTCGAACGCCGACAGGCGGTCGCTGGCGACGATCAGCAGGTGCTCGTCATCGACCGCATACACGTCGCGGACCTTGCCGCGTCGTACGAGTTCGAGATCGAGTGGGCTGGAATTGAAGTGACTTGGATCCATCTGAGTGTGCACCGAACGGGCTTCGGAGTATAGCGCCGGTCCTGGTAGGGTGGCATGGTAGTGGCCTGGCCAGGGGGACTGGATCATTACTACGGATCGCAACAGTTCGGCAGGGTCGTTCCTCGATGCCTTCCAGGGGAGTTTCACGTCGGCGCTGCGCTGGCCGCAGCTCGATGCGCTCTGGGAGCGTTTGCGGGCGGTGCCGGACGGCTGGTACATCTATGCGATCGGTGAACCGCCGCCCGAGCGGCCGGTGCCGCCCGAGGACTTGGCACGGTTCATCGATCGGGTCGACGCGCTGTTGCGTCGCGAACATGATGAAGACTACTGCGGGATCGTCTACGCGGATGCACTCGACGCGCCGTCGATGATCAAGATCTACGACCCCAACAACCTCGGCGTGTCCTGTGGTTACAGCGACAACCCGCCACTGCCCGGGTGGGTGCTCTCACGCGTGCCGCCGGTCGACCTGCAGGCAGCGCGCCAGCCGGCGGGACGCCGCCGCTGGTGGCAGCGCATGTTTCACGGGTAGCGGCCGCCCGATTCGCCTGTTCGGTTCTCCCGGTTGGGGCTCATCCCGGGATCGGTGATAATATCTGACTGGTTTACAAGGTTAAGGCGTCCCGCCTTGACCGCCGACGGGGGCGTCTGACGATCGCCACGACGGCACAAGGAGCGGTACCTATGACCTCTGAACAGACCAAGGCGCGCAGCGATATCACCCAGGCAGTAATGGCCCTGCTGGACTCCTGGCAGCTTGAAACCAAGGAGATCCAGGCCGTTTTGAGCCTCCCGGACAACGTCAGGACGCGCGCACTGAACAAATTCCGTGAAGGCAGCGAGAGCCTGCCCGAGGATCCTACGGTGCTGCGGCGTGCAGGTTACCTGTTGCGCATCGCCGATGCCCTGCGCACCACTTATCCCCTGAATCCGCGGATGTCGGGCCGCTGGGTGCGTCAGGGCCACCGCCGCTTCGGCAAGCGTTCGCCGCTGTCCATCATCCTGCGCGACGGCGAGAGCGGCCTGATAGCCGTGCTGTCGGAACTCGATTGCACCTTTTCGTGGGATCTGACGGGATCCCAGCCGCACCAACACTAGTGGGCTGCTTGGAAAGTTCGGGAACACTCAGCCGGTCCAGCCGGCTCCACCGGTATTTCGTAGTTCGATAGTAAATACCTTTGGCTAGTTATCTGGCGATAGCCCAGGTCTTTTTCCAGCGGCTTGGATCCGGTGGTTTGCGCCGGCCGGTTGCCGCACGGGTCTCGGTGAGATATCCACAGCCGCGGTGATATCCGGTTTCCGCCACTGGGCGTCCGATTTCCGGCAGTAGCGGATTGGTGATCGCAAGTGCCTGTTTGGAATACACAAAGTGGCTCGTCGCCTGCTGCGTCGCCGAGACATCGATTGCCGCATCGGCCAGCGGTCGCTTTTCACCGTTTTATCCACAGCTTGTTAACGGACCGGGACCCGCGACACTCTGCGTTTTTGCGCGGTGGTCGTTCTGCCTGACGGGCCGGCCGCCGCCTGCGCAGGTCACGTGTATAATCGCGCGCCCCTCTACCCTCCCGTCCCGAGCAAGGCTGTATCCGCATGATAGAAAAGCTGAGAAACGTCGCGATCATTGCGCACGTCGACCACGGCAAGACGACGCTGGTCGACGAACTGCTCAAGCAGTCGGGTACGCTGGGCGAGCGCTTCGGTCCGGTCGAACGGGTGATGGACAGCAACGACCAGGAAAAGGAGCGCGGCATCACGATTCTGGCCAAGAACACCGCGATTCGGTGGAAGGACTATCGAATCAACATCGTCGACACCCCTGGGCATGCCGATTTCGGGGGTGAGGTCGAGCGCGTGCTGTCGATGGTCGACTCTGTGCTGCTCCTGGTCGATGCGCAGGAAGGCCCGATGCCGCAAACCCGCTTCGTGACCCAGAAGGCGTTCAAGCACGGTCTGCGGCCGATCGTGGTGGTCAACAAGATCGACAAGCCCGGTGCACGCCCCGATTGGGTGATCGACCAGGTCTTCGATCTGTTCGATCAGCTGGGGGCCAGCGATGCGCAGCTCGATTTTCCGATCATCTATGCCTCGGCGATCAATGGCTATGCATCGGTCGATGATTCGGTGACCGAAGGTGACATGACGCCGCTGTTCCAGGCGATCGTCGAGCACTGCCCGACGCCGGACGTCGACCCGGACGGTCCGCTGCAGATGCAGGTCTCGAACCTGGACTACAACAGCTACGTGGGTGCCATCGCGGTTGGGCGGGTGACCCGGGGCAGCATCCGGCCGAATCAGCCGGTGATGGTGGTCAAGGGCGACGGCGATCGGCACAAGGCCCGGGTCGGCCTGGTCTATGGGTATCTCGGCCTGGAGCGGCACGAGGTATCGGAGGCGACCGCCGGCGACATCATCGCGCTCACCGGGATCGAGGGACCGAATGTATCCGACACCCTGTGCGATCCGGATCAGGTCGAGCCGCTGCCCGCACTCAGTGTCGACGAGCCGACCGTGTCGATGACCTTCCAGGTCAATGCGTCACCGTTCGCCGGCCGCGAAGGCAAGTACCTGACCTCGCGCCAGCTCAAGGAACGCCTCGAGCGTGAGTTGATCCACAATGTCGCACTGCGCGTCGAGGAAGGCACGGATCCGGAGAAGTTCAAGGTGTCCGGCCGCGGCGAACTGCACCTGTCCGTCTTGCTCGAGAGCATGCGGCGGGAAGGCTATGAGCTGGCCGTGTCGCGTCCCGAGGTGATCTTTCGTGAGGTGGATGGCGATGTCTGCGAGCCGTACGAGTCACTGACGGTTGACGTCGAAGAGCAGCACCAGGGTGCCATCATGGAGGCCTTGGGGACCCGCAAGGGTGAGTTGCGCGACATGCAGCCGGACGGCCAGGGGCGGGTGCGCATCGACTACATCATCCCGTCGCGCGGCTTGATCGGCTTTCAGACCGAGTTCATGACCACGACCTCAGGCACCGGGCTGATTTATCACGTGTTCGACCACTACGGACCCACCCAGCACGGTGGCATTGCGCCGCGAAAGAACGGCGTCCTGATTTCCAACGGCACGGGCAAGGTCCTTGGCTACGCCCTGATGAGCCTGCAGGATCGCGGGCGGCTGTTCGCCAAGCCGGGCGACGAGGTATACGAAGGCCAGATCGTCGGCATCCACGCGCGTGACAACGACCTCACCGTCAATCCGCTGAAGGCGAAGCAGCTGACGAACATCCGTGCCGCCGGCAAAGATGACGCCGTGATGCTGACGCCGCCGATCAAGCTCACGCTGGAACAGGCGCTCGAGTTCATCGAGGACGACGAACTCGCCGAGATTACGCCGTCAGCGATCAGGCTGCGCAAGCGACACCTCAAGGAACACGAGCGCAAACGCGCCGCGCGCGGCTGAATAGGCCGTCCCTGCCGCGGCGCGTTAGACTCTCGCAATGAAAGACCTCTACCCTGAGATCCGCCCCTATCGCGCCGAACATCTCGCGGTCGACGAGCTGCACTCCCTGTACGTCGAGGAGGTCGGTACGTCTCACGGTATCCCGGCGCTGTTTCTGCACGGTGGCCCGGGAGCAGGCTGCGAGCCCTACCATCGGCGCTTTTTCGATCCGCAACGCTATCGGGTGATCCTGTTCGATCAGCGTGGCGCCGGTCGTTCGACGCCGCATGCCTCGCTGGAGCGCAATACGACCTGGGACCTGGTGGCCGACATCGAGACGCTCCGTACGCATCTCGGTATAGACCGTTGGCTGGTGTTCGGCGGCTCGTGGGGTTCCACGCTGGCCCTTGCCTACGCACAAAGATATCCCGACCGGGTATCAGGGCTGGTATTGCGCGGGATCTTTCTCTGCCGGCCGGACGAGATCAGCTGGTTCTACCAGCGCGGGACCAGCCGCCTGTTCCCGGATTACTGGCAGGATTTTCTCGAGCCCGTCCCGCCTCAGGATCATGGCGACCTGCTGGGTGCCTACTATCGACTGCTGACGGGCGACGACGAAGTAGGGCGGCTCGCGGCCGCAAAGGCGTGGTCACTGTGGGAGGGACGCACGGCCACTCTGCGACCGGACAAGAGTGTGGCAGATCATTTCATGCAACCCCGGGTGGCGTTGAGTCTGGCGCGCATCGAGTCGCATTACTTCGTCAACGACGCCTTTCTCGAGCCGAATCAACTGCTCCGGGATGCCGGGCGCCTGGCCGGCATTCCCGGGGTCATCGTGCATGGTCGGTACGACGTGATCTGCCCGCTCGAGAATGCCTGGGCCCTGCATGAGGCCTGGCCCGGTAGTGAACTCGCGATCATTGATGATGCAGGACATTCGGCGGCCGAACCTGGGATTCGGTGTCGGCTGATCGAGGCGACCGACGCGTTTGCTGACGAGTTGGCCGGAGAGCGCTGAAGACCGGGCCGGGTCTGGTATCAGCCGGCGTGGCTCAGATGGTCGAGCAGGGCCTGCAGGGCAGTTCCACTGTCCGACGACATGTCCAGTGTCTCCAAGCCGGCCCAGTACTCGTCCGGGCTGTTGGCCGGGATACACCAGAGGATCTTCATACCCATCGAGATTGGACCGAAGTCCACCGTCTCGGGAACGTCAACGGTAAGCTGCAGGATGCCATCGGGATAGAGCTGCTTATGCGTAATCAACATGATTCCGCCTGGCGACAGGTTGCCGATGATTCCAACAGGCTCGCCGTCCACCGTATTGTGGACGGCCAGACGCGCGTTGTGCGCGTCAATCCGGTTAATCTTGCGGCGATCGTCCACGTTCGTTTGCGCTCCTCGTCAGGCGTTGACGGAGTCTTCCAGGGCGCGGCGGATCCTCCGCAGAGATCGCGCCACGAAGCTTGAGGTTTCCTGTTGCATCGGGCGTACCGCCCCTTCCCGCATCATGCGGGCGACGTTGCCGGCCGGCATCAAAGCGACCTTGGCGCCATGTTGATCCACGAACAGCATGTTCCGTGTGTGTGGATTGACCCACAGCAGCTTGACGGCCTGCTCTTCTTCGCCTGTCCCCTGTTGCATCACGAACCAGTTGCCGGCCTCGCGCATCAGCTTGTCGGCGACCTTGCGGTCCTCGTCGGTGATCGGTGCGCCTTCGGCCTTGGCTGTGGCGGCCGCTTTGGGCGCAGGGGCTGCATCGGGCGCGACCCTCGCCTCTGGCACGGGTGGTTCCGCGGCTGGCGCCGGTGCTGCGGGTTCGGCGGCAGGCGCCTCCAGCGCCTCAATGGCCTGACGGATATTCTGCTCATGGTGCGGGATCAGGCTGCCGACACTGGCATGCAAGCGGTCGTTGAGATCCTTGCGCATGGTCTCGCTGATCGGGTTGCCGGCGGCTGCGTGCACTGCCGTCGCGACCAGTGCTTCACCGACCCCGTAGGCCTCGCTCCAGACATCGGATTCGGTATCCAGATCGCAGCGCAACAGCAGCAGCGTCAGGTAGTCGGCGTAGGTGGTTTCCAGGAAGCGCCGGACCTGGGCCGCCATGGCGCCGCCGCTGCCGAGGTCGAACACGGTCTTCTTGACGATCGATTTGGCTTCATCGAGGCGCGCACGCCCGCGCTCGGCCTCGAGCGTCCGTTCCTCGGTGGCGGTCGACTGCTGCTCGAGTTTTTCCTCGGCCTCTGCGAGATAGGCGATCTGGTCGTCGAAGAACCCCTCGGGTGGATTCTCTTCCTTGAGGATACGGGTAACGATTTCCTGCAGCTGCGGGTAGATCCCGGCGCGCAGGTTCTCCTCCCTGACCCAGCGGATGCCGGCGTCCAGCATGCGTTCGAACAGGCGCCGGGCGGGGTGCTGGGTGTTGTCGAGGAAATCCGGGCTCTGCACGGCGATCTTCAGATAGCGCGTATGCAGGTGGCTGAGCAGGGTCTTGACCGAGTTGGGCAGCAGCTTCTCGTTCAGCATGGCCTCGAACAGCATGCCGACGATGTCGATGACGTCTTCCTCGCGGCGATCGAGCTGATCCTTGCCGACCAGGCTCTTGATGATCTGCCGCTGCTTCTGCAGTGCGCCCTTGACCCGCATCAGCAGGGCGGCGTCGATCGCCACCTTGGCCTGGCCACCACCGGCGTGCATCGGCAGTGGATGCGGCGCCTCGGCCAGCACCCGGGCATCCGCGATCGCCTCGCCGACGTTCGCCGCCGTCGGCACGATCGGTACCGAGGTCTGCAACACCGGAGCCGTTCGCAGTTCGGCCTGCCGCTTTGCCATCAGCAGTGAGCTGATCGCCGACAGGGTCTCGGCAGAGCTAGGGGTTGGCGGATGGATGCCCTGTACGGGCCCGCCGCCGACCGCACCCGCATCCGAAAACGCGTCGGTCGCCGCTCCCGGGTCAGCACCGCCCGCGTCCGGCGCGCCAGCGTGCCCGGCACCGCCGCCGTGACGTTGGTAATCGAACTTGATGTTCGGCAGGATCCCCAACGCAACCAGCTTTTCGTTCAACGACAGGTAGAGGTCGCCGAGGCGGCTCATGACATAGCGATCGAACAGGGTGTAGAAGACCAGCCGGACCTCTTTCTCGACTTCCAGCTTCCGACTGGCGGGATCGAAATAGCGGATCACCTGCAACGGATTGGCCGGTACGTCGTCCACCGGTATCGGGCGACCACCGAGCAGGGCGGACAGCCGCTGCGAAAGGGCGTGCAGCGCCTCCTGCTGCCTGTCGACCGTACGCTTGGCGATGGTCTCGAGTGCCAGCGACCGTTCGTAGTCATCGACCTCGACCAGGCTCAAGGTCTCGGCACCGAGCTGCGCCGGGTGCTTTGCCCCCCAGCCGAAGTCCGCGAGACCGTCGCGCAGGGCGTTGTCGAAGGCCTCGATGATGGTCTCTTCTTTCAGGTAGAACTCGCGTTGCGCGTCGAAGAACAGTCGCTGCAGACGGTTGTTCTCCGCCGCGTCGGCGAATTCGAGCAATACCTGGCTGGACGACTCGAACAGTTGGCGGAAGCCTTGGACGAGGCTGCTCGCCACCTCTTCCTGCCAGTCCTGCAATAGTTTTTTGGTTTCTTCGTGCATGCACAGCGCCACGCGCAGCGTGACCGGTTGGAACTTGGCTGTCGGAGGATAGTAACCTGATCATCGGTTGGGGTTCGCAATACTTGAGCACCGGGGTGTCTGTGATCGGATTGCTGCAACGCGTCAGTCGTGCTTCAGTCAGCGTCGAGGGCGCCCGCGTCGGGGAGATCGGCCGGGGCCTGCTGGTGCTGATCGGCGTCCAGCGGCATGACGACCCGGCGCGCGCAGACCGGCTGCTGGAGCGGCTGGTGACCTACCGGGTCTTCGAGGACGGCGCCGGGAAGATGAATCTGAACCTGACCGAGGTCGGTGGGGCATTGCTGCTGGTACCCCAGTTCACATTGGCGGCCGATACCGCGAAAGGGCGCCGGCCGAGTTTTTCGAGTGCCGCATCACCGGACCTGGGCAGGGAGCTGTTCGACTACCTGTTGGGGCGGGCTCGAACCGAGTGCGCGACGGTCGCGGCCGGTGTATTCGGCGCCGATATGCAGGTGGAACTGGTCAACGACGGGCCGGTGACCTTCTGGCTCGAATCCTGAGCGACGCGCAAGTCTGTCGCCCGGGTCCGGGTTTAAAGTACCATTCTCGGACCAGGTACCTATCCGGAGGATCCGGCCGTGGGCCGCAGTGCGCGCATCGAACGCAACACCCTTGAGACCCAGATCACCGTGTCGCTCGATCTCGACGGCAGCGGGCGGTCGGCACTCGATACACAACTGCCGTTTCTCGACCACATGCTCGACCAGATCGCCCGTCATGGGCTGATCGATCTCGAGATCGAGGCCAAGGGGGACCTGCACATCGATGCGCACCATACGGTCGAGGATATCGGCATCACCTTCGGACAGGCGTTGGCCCAGGCCGTCGGGACGAAAAAGGGCATTCGCCGTTACGGCCATGCCTATGTGCCGCTGGATGAGGCCTTGTCGCGGGTGGTGATCGACCTGTCGGGGCGGCCCGGGCTGGAGTTCAACGTGCCGTTCACGCGCGGCACCGTCGGCCAGTTTGACGTCGATCTGTTTCACGAGTTCTTCCAGGGCTTCGTCAACCACGCCCTGGTCACGCTGCATATCGACAACCTTCGTGGTGCCAACGCCCATCACCAGGCCGAGACCGTGTTCAAGGCCTTCGGCCGCGCCCTGCGCGTGGCGATCGAGCCGGACAGCCGCCTCGGCAATACGGTACCGTCGACCAAGGGCAGCCTTTAGGGGGGCGGGCCGAAATGCCGCAGCGGATCGCCGTGATCGATTACGGCATGGGCAACCTGCGTTCCGTGGTCAAGGCCATAGAGCATGTCGCGGACGATGCCGACGTCAGGGCGACGGACGATCCGGGTTTTATCGCCGGCGCCGATCGTGTGGTGTTTCCCGGGCAGGGCGCGGCGCGCGACTGCATGTCGGCGATCGGTGATCATCATCTGAACGAGGCGATACTCGGTGCTGCCGAGTACAAGCCCTTCCTCGGGATCTGCATGGGCCTTCAGGTCCTGCTGCGGCATTCGGAGGAGAACGGTGGGACTGCGCTGCTCGGCCTGTTCGATGGTGAGGTCCGGCGCTTCGATGGGCTGGCAAAGGGCGACAACGGCCTGCCGTTGAAGATCCCGCACATGGGTTGGAGCAACGTCCACCAGGTGCGCGATCATCCGTTGTGGGACGGCATCACCAATGACAGCCGGTTCTACTTCGTTCACAGCTACCGCGTGGTGCCGGAAGACGTCACGCTGATCGCGGCAACCACCGACTATGGTGTTCGATTTACCTCGGCGATCGCTCGGGATAATCTCTTCGCGACCCAGTTCCATCCCGAAAAGAGCGCTGGCGCCGGCCTTCGGCTGCTCGAGAACTTTGTGAACTGGGCTATCTGAGCGGGCGGTCCGGCTGCACCCAGGGGGCAAGATGATCCTTATACCGGCAATCGATCTCAAGGACGGAAAGTGCGTGCGCTTGCGCCAGGGCATCATGGAGGATCACACGGTATTTTCCGACGACCCGCTGGAGGTCGCGCAGCGCTGGGTGGATGCCGGTGCCCGGCGCCTGCACATGGTCGATCTGAATGGCGCCTTCGCCGGTCGCCCGAAGAACGCCGAATCGGTCAAGCGGATCGCCGCAGCGTTTCCCGAGCTGCCGATCCAGATCGGCGGGGGGATCCGCGACGAGGAGACGATCGAGGCGTACCTTGATGCCGGGGTTCAATGGTGCATTCTCGGCACCAAGGCGGTCCGCGAGCCGCACTTCGTCTCCGAGATATGTCTCGAATTCCCCGGCCACATCATCGTCGGGTTGGACGCGAAGGACGGCAAGGTCGCTGTCGAGGGATGGTCGAAGCTGTCCCGCCACGACGTGATCGACATGGCGCAGCACTTCGAGGCCGACGGCGTCGAGGCCATCGTCTACACGGATATCAGCCGGGACGGCATGATGACCGGTGTCAATGTCGAGGCCACCGAAAAACTCGCCAATGCCGTGCGCATTCCCGTCGTTGCCTCAGGCGGCATCACCAACCTGGATGACGTGCGGGCGCTCTGCTCAACCGATTCGGACAACATCATCGGTGCGATAACCGGACGGGCGATCTACGAAGGGACCCTGGACCTGGCCGAAGGGCAAAGGCTGGCCGACGAGTTGAGTCCCTCGTGATCGGTGGTCTGACATACGGCGCCGGAGAGGCATGAGCGATGGGATTGGCCAAACGCATCATCCCCTGCCTTGACGTCGATGCCGGCCGGGTCGTCAAGGGGGTCAGGTTCGTCGATATCCGGGATGCCGGGGATCCGGTCGAAGTCGCACGGCGTTACAACGACGAAGGCGCGGACGAGATCACCTTTCTCGACATCACGGCCACCTCGGACGATCGCGACACGATCGTGCATGTGGTGGAGCAGGTCGCGTCCGAGGTGTTCATCCCGTTAACCGTCGGTGGCGGCATTCGTAAAGCCGACGATGTCCTGCGCATGCTGAACGCGGGTGCCGACAAGGTAGGGATCAACTCGGCCGCGGTCTTCAATCCCGAATTCGTCCGCGAAGTGACCGATCGATTCGGGTCGCAGTGCATCGTGGTG